>JACMKJ010000500.1 GCA_014380155.1 Rhizobacter sp.
AAATGCGCATGTGCAGAGCCGTCAGCTCGCCTTGTGCATCGAGCCCTGCGCTCAGCTTGCATTGCGTGACGGGGTGATAACGCCCATGCGTCATGTCTTCTTCACGCGACCAGATCAGCTTGACAGGGGTGCCTGGCATTTCCTTGGCGATCTGTACCGCCTGCGTCACCCAGTCGTGCGTGGCACCGCGCCGGCCGAAGCCACCGCCGAGCAGCAGCTTGTAGACCTCGCACTGCGCGGGCGGCAGGCCGGCGGCCTCGGCGGCGGCGGCCAGTGCGGCTTCGCCGTTCTGGGTGGGCGTCCAGACTTCGCAGCGTTGCGGTGTGTACTTGACCGTCGCCGTCATGGTCTCCATGGTGGCGTGGTTCTGGTGCGGGTACGAGTAAACCGCCTCGATCTTGCCGGCCGCGCTGGCGATCGCCGCGCGCGCATCACCCACGCTGTTGCCCACCACGGCCTGGGGCGCGTCGAGCCCTTCCTTGAGCAGGGCGTTGGTGTCGGCACTGCTCAGCTTGGCATTCGGGCCTTCGTCCCATTCGATGGGCAGAGCGTCGAGGGCGGTCTTGGCGTGCCACCAGGTGTCGGCGATCACCGCCACGGCGCTCTCGCCGACACGCACCACCTTCTTCACGCCAGGCCGTTGGGCAATCGCGGCCGCGTTGAAGCTTTTCACCTTGCCGCCGAACACCGGGCAATCCTTGATGGCGGCGTTGAGCATGCCCGGCAGCTTGAAGTCGGTGCCGTAGACCTGCGCGCCGGTGAGCTTGTCTTGGGTGTCGAGCCGCGCGAGCGGTTTGCCGACGAGCTTCCAGTCTTTCGGGTCTTTCAGGGCCACCTCGGTGGGTGGTGTGAGCTTCGCCGCAGCGAGCGCCACCTTGCCGTAGCTCGTCTTGCGGCCCGACGGGTTGTGCGTGATCACGCTGGCGGCGGCGCTGCATTCGGCAGATGGCACCTTCCATTCATCGGCGGCCGCTTGCACGAGCATCGTGCGCGCGATCGCGCCGCCCTTGCGCACGTATTCGTGTGACTCACGGATGCCGCGGCTGCCGCCGGTCGAGAAGTTGCCCCACACCCGTTTGCGCGCCAGGTTCTGGCCTGGTGTGGGGTATTCGGTTTTCACCTTGGCCCAGTTGCAGTCGAGCTCTTCGGCGACCAGTTGCGCCAGGCCGGTGAGCGAACCCTGGCCCATCTCGGAGCGCGCGATGCGGATCACCACCGTGTCGTCGGGCTGCACCACCACCCAGGCGTTGATCTCTTGCACCTGCGCGTCTTGCGCGGCAGCGAAGGGGATGTGGAAGGCCACCACCAAGCCAGCGCTGCTGCCGATGAACTCGCGACGAGAGAGTGTGATGGCGCTCATGCCTTGTCTCCCTCGATGTGCTGGATGTTGATCGCGGCGCGCTTCATGTCGCCGCCCTTGGCCGCCATCTTGATGGCCGCCCGCACGCGGTTGTAGGTGCCGCAGCGGCAGATGTTGGTCATGGCCTCGTCGATGTCGGCGTCGCTCGGGTTGGGCTTGGCCTTGAGCAGCGCGCTGGCCGCCATGATCATGCCGGCCTGGCAGTAGCCGCACTGCGGCACGTCGAGCGCGGCCCATGCCTTTTGCACCGGGTGGTCGCCCTTGGCCGACAGGCCTTCGATGGTGACGATCTTTTCCTTCGCGTCCACGCTGGACACCGGGCGCACGCAGCTGCGGGTGGGCACGCCGTCTATGTGCACGGTGCACGCGCCACACTGCGCGATGCCGCAACCGTACTTGGTGCCAGTCAGCCCCAGCTGCTCGCGCAACACCCACAGCAACGGAGTGTCGGATTCGGCGTTGTGGGTGAGGCGTTTGCCGTTGACGTTGAGCGTGGGCATGAGGCGTGTCTCCAGTCGACGGCGAAATGGCCGGAGCCGCGAGCATGCTGCAAGGCTAAAACCCTGACAAGCATGGGGAATGGGTGAACTGGGCGCAAGATGCCGCCGTCGCCCGTTGGAGAGCCGTGCCCGATGAATCCGCTGCAACCGTGTATGCGCCTTTGCTGCGGCTTGGCGCTGATCGCCGCGATGGGGGGCGCGCATGCGCAACCCACCAGCGCCACCTTGCAGCTGCGCACGCTCGCGGCCACCTGCGCCGCCTGCCATGGCACCGACGGTCGCGCGGTGCCCGACTCGGGCATCGTGGGCCTGCGCGGGCGTGACCGCAACGAGCTCGCCATGCGGCTGCTCGCCTTTCGTGACGGCACCCGGCCGGCCACCGTGATGCACCAGATCGCCAAGGGCTACACGCCCGAGCAGATCGACCAGCTGGCCGCCTACTTCGCGGGCCTGCCACGATGATGAAGCGGCGTTCGCTGGTGCTGGGAAGCAGCCTGGTCGGCCTGGGCGCGTGTGCATTGCCGCAGGCCGTGCCCGCCAGCGCCAAGGTGGTGGTGATCGGGGGGGGTTTCGGCGGCGCCACGGCGGCGCGTTATGTGCGGCTGCTGTCGGGCCAGCAGATCGACGTGGTGCTGGTCGAGCCCAACGCGAGCTTCGTCTCGTGCCCGATCTCCAACCTGGTGCTGGGTGGCACGCGCACGCTGGCCGACATCACCACCCGCTACGACGCGCTCGCGTCGCGCCACCGCGTGCAGTGGGTGCGCGACAGCGCAGCTGGCATCGACGCGGCCAAAAAAACCGTCACGCTCGCCTCAGGCGCGAGCCTGCGTTACGACAAGCTGGTGCTCTCACCCGGCGTGGAGCTGATGTTCGACGAGGTGCGCGGCCTGCGGGCCGCGCAGGCTTCGGGCCAGGTGCTGCAGGCCTGGAAAGCCGGCGCCGAGACACTCGCGCTGCGCCGCCAGCTCGAAGCCATGCCCGATGGCGGCGTGTATGCCATCAGCATCCCCGAAGCACCCTACCGCTGCCCGCCCGGGCCGTATGAAAGGGCGAGCGTGATCGCCGCGTATTTCAAACGTGCCAAGCCGCGTTCCAAGGTGCTGATCCTCGATGCCAACAACGACGTGACCTCCAAACCGGCCTTGTTCAAGAAGGCCTGGAGCGAGCTCTACCCCGGCATGCTGGAGTACCGGCCGTTGCACAAGGTGACCGAGGTCGATGCCGCCGCGAGCCGCGTGCGCATCGAGCTGCAAGACGACGTGCAGGCCGACGTTCTCAATGTGCTGCCGCCCATGCGTGCCGGCGCGCTGGCCGTGCAAACGGGGCTCGCGAGTTCAGCCGGCCGCTGGTGCCGCGTGAACTACCTCGACTTCGAGTCGACCGCGGCCAAAGACATCCACGTGCTGGGCGACTCGATCCAGGCCGCCCCGGGCATGCCCAAGAGCGCGCACATGGCCAACGCCCACGCGAAGGTGGCGGCTTCGGCCATCGTGGCCCAGTTGCTGGGCCTGGAGCTCAACACCCGCCCGATGCTGACCAACACCTGCTACAGCTTCGTCGACGACACCCATGCCATCCACGTGGCCAGCGTGCATGAGTACGTGGCGGCTGAAAAAACCTTCAAGCCGGTGGCGGGTGCGGGCGGTGTGTCAGCGCTGCGCAACGAGGCTGAAGGCGCTTATGCGATGGCCTGGGCGCGCAACATCTGGGCCGACACGCTGGGTTAGCGCTCAGCGCGCGTCGCGCAGCAACTGCCAGTACAAAGGGTGCACCGAGATCGTGTTGTGCGAAGTGCGCGGCAACACGTGCAACACGGCCTGGCCCTTGGCAAAACGCGCAAACAGCTGCCTGGTGCTCACGAGCGGAATCACCTCGTCTTGGTCGGCCGCGATCAGCAGCGCCGGCGCGCGCACCTGCGCCGCATGGAGGCCTGAATCGAAGCGGTCTTTCAACATCCAGCGCACGGGAAAGGCCGGGAACTGCGCCGCCGCCAGCGCCTGCAGGCTGTCGTAAGGCGTCACCAGCACCAGCTGAGCCACCGGCCGCTGGCTCGCCAACTGCACGGCCACACCCGAGCCCAGGCTGCGGCCGATCACGGTCACCCGAGGGTGGGTCTGGTGTACCTGGTCAAACAGGGCCAGCGCGTCTTGGGTCAACGCCGCTTCGCTCGGCGAGCCACCGCTGCCGCCATAACCACGGTAGTGCAAGAGGTAGACGGCATGCTGCGGGTAGGCCTCGGCCAGCGGCGCGAGGCTTTGGCTCACGTCTTCGGCGTTGCCACCGAAGTAGATGACGGCATCGGGCCCGGCGTGCTCGCGCACCGAGGCCAGCACGGTGACCTCGCCCCGGCTCAACTGCATCACCGGCGTGCGCGCCGCAGCCGGCTGCGGGAAGTAGATCAACGAACGCTGAAACAAATACAGCGCGACGCACAGGCCTGCGTAGCCGATGGCTGCGATGAACAGCAGCGTCGCCGTCAGACGCATGATCCCTGTGCTTTCCCGAGCGTCACGGGGGCCTTCAGCCCCCCGCCTTGCCATACAACACCATCTGCGTGCAGCGAAACAGCGCCATCGTCTTGCCCGTGTCGCGGTGGGTGACGACCGAGTCCCACACCTGCGTGGTCTTGCCCAGGTGCACGGGTTTGGCCACGCAAGTGATCGTGCCTTCGCGCGCCGTGCCGAGGTGGTTGGACTTGAGCTCGATGGTCGTGAAACCGATCGCCCCTTCGGGCAGGGTGGCGAGGCAACCGCAGCCGGCCGAGGTGTCGGCCAGCGTGACCACGCTGCCGGCGTGCAAGAAGCCGTTGGGGGCCATCAGCGCGGGTGTCACCACCATCTCGGCGTGCACTTCCTGCGCGGTGATCTGGGTGATGACGATGCCCAGGTGGCCCGGCAGGTTGTGGGCGCCACGTTGGTTGAATTGGTCTGCGGTGATCATGGGTGCTCTCGTTGGGGGGCAGAAGAACCGGAGACAAATATAAGAGAGAGCACCCGCCGCTGATGCCCATTTCAGTGCAGCGGGCTTGCCGCTTGTGCCACGCTGTGCCAAAGGCTCGCCCCACGAGGTCAGGCCATGGACGCACGGAGACAAACAAGCGCATTCACACGGGCGGCCGTTCTGGCCCTCGCCGCAGGCGTGGCGGTGTTGGCGCTGGCCGTGGGCTGGCGTCTGGGTTGGCTTCATGCCGAAGCCTCGCGCCCCCTTCAGGCTGCACCCACCCCGCAGGCCTTGTTGTCACCCGCACCGCAGCTCGTGCGGCCGCTGCCGCCCACAGACACCCGCCTGATGGTGATGGCGCCGCGCCGGCCCGCGCCGCGCGCCACGGGGCTGGTGGAAGTGTGCGGTTTCGGTGTGGTGCAGGTGCCGCCCGACGACCCCGACCCGGTGCAGCGCATTCCGCGCGCGCTGCGCCAGTCGGCGCTCGACACCATGGACGCCTTGATGCTCGCCAGTGACGACCCCCAGGTGCGCGCCGCGGCCCTGTGGATGGGCGCGCGCCTGCGGGGCCGCGATGTGCGCGGCCGCATCGAGCAGGTGGCGCGTCTCGCGGCCAGTTCGCAAGACCCGTTTGTCTACGCCATGGCGATGGAGGCGTGCAAGGGCCGCAGTGCGAGCGACAGTGGTTCGTGTCGGCTGCTGAGCACCGCGCAGTGGGTGCGCCTCGACCCCGACAACGCCGTGCCCTGGCGCGCGCTCGCCGCCGAAGCGCGTGATCGTGATGAGCCGCTGGCCGAACTCTCGGCGCTGCAGTTTGCCGACCGTGCGGCGCGCAGCGATGTGCATGCCGGCCGGCTGCCGCTGCTGGTCGAGAAGGCGATGGGCCCGCAGGGCGCGTCGCTGCAACGCACGCTGGCCTTGAGCGCCGGCTGGAGCGCCGAAGCCGTGTGGGCCGCGTCGCACGGCCAGCCGGCGGTCGACATCGTGGGTGAACTCGCGCAACAAGGCGCCGACCTCAGCTGCGACAACGTCGACCGCATGCAACGGCGATGGATTCGCGTGACTCGGCGGTAACAACGGTTGCGCGCCGGCCCACACGTCCAGCGCGAAACCTCGCGTTGCCTCGCGGCAGCCGATCCCGTACGCTACGCCCCGTAGCCCCCGCCGTGGCGTGCACGCGCCACGCGAGGACTCGATCCGCAATCCTTCCAGTTGGTCGCGCAGTGCGCACGGGGGTGTCGGCATGTCGAGTTCCAACCATCCGGGCATGGCCCGCATCCGCAGCCTGGCCCTGGTCGGCCAGACCACCGCGGGCAAGACCAGCCTGGCCGAGGCCCTGCTCGCACGCAGCGGCACGATTGGCGCAGCAGGTTCGGTCGAGCGAGGCAGCACCGTCTCCGACCATGACCCGATGGAGCGGCGGCTGCTGCACTCGCTGCAGGCCTCGCTGATGCACTTCAACCACGGCGAGGTGGTCGTGCACCTGATCGACGCCCCGGGTTATGCCGACTTTGCCGGCCATGCGCTGTCGGCACTCGAAGCGGTGGACACGGCGGCGATCGTGATCAACGCGCAGGCGGGCATCGAGCAGATGTCGCTGCGCATGATGGACTGGGCCGGCCAGCGCGGTTTGTGCCGCCTGATCGTCGTCAACAAGATCGATGCGCAAGAGGTCGACTGCGGCGCACTGGTCGTGCGGTTGCAAGAGGTGTTTGGCAAGGAGTGCCTGCCGCTCAACCTGCCGCTGGCCAACGGCAGTGCGGTGGTCGACTGCTTCTTCAACACCAGCGACCACCCTTCGAAGCCGACGCAGTTTTCGTCGGTCGAGCGCGCGCACCGTGCGCTGGTGGAGCAGGTGGTCGAGGTGGACGCGGGCTTCGTCGACCGCTATCTGAACGACGGCGATGTGGACCCGCGCGAGCTGCATGCACCGCTGGAGCAGGCACTGCGCGAGGGGCATTTGATTCCGATCTGCTTCGTGTCGACACGCACGGGTGCGGGTGTGGGCGAGCTGCTCGACGTGATCGAGCGTTTGTTGCCCAACCCGAGCGAAGGCAACCCACCGCAGTTCTACAAAGGCGAGGGCGAAGCAGCGAAGCCGGTGCGCGCCGAGCCCGACCCGGCGCAACACGTGATCGCGCATGTGTTCAAGGTCGCCAACGACCCTTACGTGGGCAAGATGGGTGTGTTTCGCATCCACCAGGGCACGGTCACGCGCGACAGCCAGCTCTATGTGGGTGATGGGCGCAAGCCCTTCAAGGTGGGCCACTTGTTCATGCTGCAAGGCAAGGAACACATCGAAGTGCCGCGCGGCATGCCGGGCGACCTGTGCGCGGTGGCCAAGGTCGACGAGCTTCACTTCGACGCGGTCTTGCACGACGCCGCCGAAGACGACCACTGGCACCTGAAGCCGCTGCCCTTCCCGGTGCCGGTGCACGGCCTGGCGATCGAGCCCAAGCGGCGCGGTGACGAGCAGCGGGTGTGGGAGATCTTGCAAAAGCTCGTCGACGAAGACCCCTGCCTGCGGCTGGAGCATGCAGTGGCCACCAACGAGAGCATCGTCTACGGCCTGGGTGAGCTGCACCTGCGCACCCTCGTCGAGCGCATGAAGGAAGTGCACCACTGCGACGTGGTCACGCGCCCGCCGCGCATTGCCTACCGCGAGACGGTGACCCTGACGGCCGAAGGCCACCACCGGCACAAGAAGCAGTCGGGCGGGGCCGGCCAGTTCGGTGAGGTCTACCTGCGCGTGGCGCCGCTGCGGCGCGGCGAGGGCTTCCAGTTTGCCGACGAAGTGAAGGGCGGGGCGATCCCTGGCCAGTTCATCCCTGCGGTTGAAAAGGGCGTGCGGCAGGCGCTCGAGAGCGGCGTGCTCGCCGGCTTTCCGGTGCACGACCTGCGCGTGACGGTGGTTGACGGCAAGCACCACAGCGTCGACTCGAAAGAGATCGCCTTCATCGTCGCCGGGCGCAAGGCCTGCATCGACGCGGTGCTGAAAGCGCGCCCCATCGTGCTGGAGCCCATCGTCAAGGTGGAGATCACGGCGCATGCGCCGAGCCTGGGCGACATCACCGGCGACCTCGCCTCACGGCGCGGCCAGATCAGTGGCACGACGACGCTGCTGGACGGCAGCATCGTCGTGCGCGGCGAAGCGCCACTGGCCGAGCTGTCGGCCTACCAGACCCAGCTCAACGGGCTGACCGGCGGTGAGGGTCGATACACCATCGAGCTCAGCCACTACGACCCGGTGCCGCCGAACCAGCAGACGGCGCTTGCCAACCAGTTCAAGCCACGCGAAGAGGATTGACGGCGGCCGGTGCGCGCGCGCCGCTTCACAATCCTCCGATGGACATGACCTCTTTGTTTGCGCTGGGCGAGCGCGTGGGCGACAAGCTCGCCGCGCGCGGCGAAACGATCGCGGTGGCCGAGTCGTCCACCGGCGGGCTGATCTCGGCGGCCTTGCTGTCGCGTGCCGGTGCGTCGGTGTACTACCTGGGCGGCGCAGTGGTGTACACCCGCCGCGCGTTCCGTCTTTTGACCACGCTCACAGCCGACGACACCGTCGGCATGCGCTCGTCCAGCGCGCCCTACGCGCAACTGCTGGCGCAGCACCAGCGCACGCGCTTTCGTGCGACCTGGGGCCTGGCTGAAACCGGCGCTGCCGGGCCGGCGGGCAACCCTTACGGCGACCCGGCCGGCCACTCGTGTCTGTCGGTCGACGGCCCGGTGACTCGCGATCGTGTGCTGCGCACCGGACAGGCTGATCGCGCGGCCAACATGCTCAGCTTTGCGCTGGCGGCGCTTGCGTTGCTGGAGCAGGCCATCGATGACGCTCCGGCAGGCCCAGCCCGGTAACAGCCGGTCAAGGAGCCGGTCAAGGCACCTCGCGGCCTTCCACGTTTTCGCCCTTGAGGCATTTCTTCATCACGTCGCGTGCGGCCAGGCCCGAATGCCACGCCAGTGAAAAGATCTGCTTGCCCTCGTGGTCGATGGTGAAGGCGAGCTTGTCTTCCATGCCGGCCAACGCGGCGTCGATCGTCGGCACCGCAAAGGCGATCTCGTCGGACATCCCGCCGATCGTGCGATTGAAGGCCGTCACTCGGGCCGGCGCATCCGTACCCTGCTTCAGCGTCACCTGGACTTTCTGGATGGCCTTGGCGTCATCGGGCCGTGGGAAACCTTCTCCAGGCTCGACCGCGACGAAGCCGAGCATGGCACCCCTGTAGGCACCCCCCGGGCCGGTGACGGTGATCATCCTGTCCGCCTTCCAGAACACCGCCGTGCAGAACTCGCCCGGCCGCGCGTCGCGCTTGCCCTGGAAAAACTGCCAGAAGCCCTTCTCGACCTTCTGGCGGCGCGGGTCCTTGTCCACGCGGCTCTTCGATTGCTCGATCGCCCCCTTGGCGTTGATCTCTTTCTTGGCCGTGGACACCAGGTCGTCCATCGGGTCGTAGGCCTTCGGCTGCGCGCTGGCGCCCGCGCAAGCGATCAGCACCAGGGCCGCTGTCAGCAGTCTCTTCATTTGGGGGCCTCCAACAACCCGGTGCAGGCGAACATCACCTGGCCCAACTGGTTCGAGTCGGTCCAGATGCGCACATCGGCGACACGCGGCGTGTTCTTCTCGTCGGTGTGCATCACGAACTGCACATTGCAGTTTTCGTACAGGCCTTGCTCCCACACAGCGCCTTGGCGGTTGCCGACGACGACGCGGTTGTCGAACTCCCGGCCGTAGCTGAGGAAGCGCAGCTTGCCCACATCGGAGACGAGCGGTGCGCCCATCGTCGCGGCGACCTCGCTGTCGGTCTTGCCTTCCCAGGCCGTCAGCATCAGCCGCTCGTTGCGCGACATCGCGCGCCCCTTGCGCACCTCGGCCGCGGCGCGCTGGAACTCGAACTTCGCATCCATGCGCTTGATGTTGGCCTCCAGTTGCGGCTTGACCTCGGCAACCAGCGTGTCGTACTGCTTCTGGATTTGCGCCATCTGCACCTGCGCCTGTTCGAGCTCCTTCTTGGTCGGGCGGCTCGTCCACTTGCCCGACGGGTCGGGGCGCTTCGCACCCTGCCACAACACCCACCACGAGAAGTCGAGGTACTCGGGCGCGCTGCGCTGGCCCACGAGCTGCAGATCCTCCGGCAGGCCGATCTTCTTGATCTCGTTGCGGAAGACGGCGGCGTCGTTGTTGGCCTTGGCCGCCTTGATCATGGCGCCACGCATCACGTCTTCGTGGCAGGCGATCTTGTGCAGCTTGAGCAGCACGGCAGACGCCGACGTGCGCCACTCGCCCGTCGGCAGGGGCTCGCTCTTCAGGTCTTCGCGGCGCAGCTTCCAGCTGCCTTCGCCGACGCGCACCTTCACCGGTGCGTCGAAGGCCGGCTGCGGCGGGATCTTCTTGCCGTCGTACGCATACTTGACGACGCACTCGAACTGCAGCCGAAGCGAGCTGAACTCGGGCTTGTCGGCGCTTTCGTAGACGATCACCGTGTCGAGCTGGCGCACGCTGGTGGGCCCGAGCAGCTTGTCGGGTGGGGTGCGCGTCAGCACCACCGCGAAGTCGGCGTAGTAGGCCTCGCGCTGACCTTCGTCACCCTGCACGTGGACCAGTACCGACTGTGCGAAGCCCGTGGTGCAGAGGCACCAGGCCGCGGCCACCAGCGCAGCGCGGAACAGTTGGTTTTTCATGGTGAGAAGTGACTCCAATGCGGTTTGCGCGCCACGATGAAAACGCGCATGTCCTTGCGCTTCGTGCCGTGCCGCTCGACGGCCTCGATCTTGAGCCCGTTGCGTTCCAACGCCGATTGCAGTTTCGCCGAATCGAAGACCAGCACCTCGGGGGCCTTTCCGATCGCGCGCATCAGCGGCACCAGCACGCGCGGCACGATCGGGTTCATCTCGGCAAGGCAGGGCGTCTTCGAGATGAAGAGCCCGCCCGGTTTCAGCGAGGGCAGCACGGCCTGCAGCGCGCCGTCCAGGTCCGACACGAGGTGCAACACGTTGAAGGCCAGCACCACATCGCGGTGCGCTGCGCCCGCCACCGGCGCGTCGGCATCGGCCACCTCAAACCGAAGCTGCGGCAGCGGCTGCGCTGCCAGCTTCTCGCGGGCGATCGCGATCATTTCGCCAGACACATCGGTGGCCAGCATCTCCCGCGTGCCTGCCGCCAGGCGCAGGGCCGTGGTGCCCGTGCCGCAACCGATCTCGAGCACGGCGTGTTCGGGCGACAGCAGTTCCTTCACGCGCCGCAGCGTGGTCTCGTAGCCGGCCATGTCGGCGATCGGGTCGGCCGCGTACTTGCGCGCAATGCGGTCCCAGAAGCGGGCCTTCGCCGGCGCCGGCGGTGAGCGAGGGGGTGACATGGGGCGTGAGTTCATCGACGGCGAGGTGGGTGGGAGTGCGTGGCCCGAGGGCGCTCGCCATGCTATCCATGCAATCAGCGTGCTGCATCATCGAGAATTGCAGACAACTCATGCATTGGCGTATGGATCAACCCGACTGGAACCAGCTGAAGGCCTTTCTGGAGACCGCCGAGACCGGCTCGCTGTCGGCGGCGGCGCGAAAGCTGGGCCTCACCCAGCCCACCCTCAGCCGGCAAGTGGCCGCCATCGAGAAGCAGCTTGGGGTGACGCTCTTCGAACGCCTCGGCAAGTCCATGCTGCTCACCAGCACCGGGCTGGCGCTGCTGGAGCACGCGCGTCTCATGGGTTCGGCGGCCGAGGATCTGAGAATGGCCGCCACTGGCCAGTCCCAGGCAGTGGACGGTGTGGTGTGCATCTCTGCGACCGAAGCTGTGGCCGCGTATCTGCTGCCACCCGTGCTGCACCGGCTTCGCGCGGAGGCACCGGGCATCGTCATCGACATCGTCTCGTCAGACGCGCTGAGCGATCTGCGGCGGCGCGAAGCCGACATCGCCATCCGGCACGTCCGGCCCGACCAGCCAGACCTGATCGGGCGCTGGGTCCGCGAGGCCACGGCCAGCTTCTATGCGTCGAAGGACTGGGTGCGCCGCAACGCCCACCCACGCACTGCCAGCGAGGCCGCAGACCACGCTTTTGTCGGCAGCGATCGATCGGGGCGCTACCTGGAGTACCTGCGCCAGCACGGCCTGCCGCTCGACACGTCGAACTTCACTTGTTATGCCGAAAACACCGCCGCCAACTGGTCGCTGGTACGCCAAGGCCTGGGCATCGGCCCGATGATGGACGACATCGCGCGCGACATGCCCGACATGGTTCGTGTGCTCGACGAGGTGCCGCCGGTGCGCTTCCCGATCTGGCTCGTGACGCACCGGGAGCTGCGCACCGCGCGCCGGATCCGGCTGGTGTTCGACATGCTGGCGGTGGCATTGGGTGCGGAGTCGGAGCCGGCCGCTTCAGCCGATCTGCGGTAGCCGGTTGTTTGAGCAGCCAATCGATGAGGCGCCAGAACCCTGATCACGAATGGCCCCCATGACGAAGTTCTTCCACCGAGCTCTCAAGGCCAGGGCTGACGGCTGATCGTGGTCGCCCGCGCTTTAGGCACCGTTCCCAGTCTGAAGTGTCCGTTCGCGATGCTTCCGTTCGGAAAGCTCACACCGACGGAAACGCTGTCGCCCGCAACGAGGCTTTGGGGAAGGCGGCCGACGAACCGATTGGCGCCATCCGGTCGCAGCGTTGTCGACCATCGCATCGAGCCACGCTTGATTTCGAGTGAGGCCTTCCCGCCGTGTGTCGAAACCGGTTGCCCATGGTCTTCCAGGTAGATCGTGACACTGCGTGCCCGGTGGACCAGTTCGAAGTTCATCTCTCCCTGGTCGTCGTTCATCTGCCCCCTGTGAGTTGCGATGCGGTCCCCGTGGGCGTAGGCGCCCATGGCCAGGGCGAGCAACATCAGGCAGAAGCCGCCCCGCCACAAGCGGGGGGACTCTTGCAGGGCGGTCCTCCCCTCAATCGGCATACGTGCCGGCCTTGCGAATCAGCGCGCCCCAACGCTCAACCTCTTCGCGCAGATGGTTGCGCAGACCGTCAGGCGTCTGCAGCGACTCCTGCACGACCCGCACGCCCACCTCGTCGAGGCGCTTCACGAGCGCGGGGTCTTTGAGGGCATCCCTCATCGCCGCATTCAGTCGGTTGAGCACGGGCGCCGGCGTGCCCTTCGGTGCATAGAGACCGTGCCACACCACGACCTCGAAGTCCTTGAGGCCCACCTCACGCAGCGTCGGCGCATCGGGCAACGCCTTCAGCCGCTGCGCAGTGGTCACCGCGTACAGCTTCACCTTGCCGGCCTTGATATGAGGCACGGTCTGCGCGGTCTGGTCGCACATCACATCGACCTGACCACCAATGAGTGCCGTGAGCGCCGGGGCCGTTCCCTGGAAGGGCACGGTGGTCACCTCTGCACCCACCGCCTGCTGAAGCAGCATGCCGCAGAGTTGCGAGGCCGCGCCCAGCCCGGCATGCGACAGGTTGACCTTCGTGTTCTCGCGCTTCAGGTAGGCAATCAGATCTTGCGGTGTCTTGGCAGGCAGGTCGGGTCGACCGATCAGCGTCATCGGCACATCGGCGAGCTGGCCGATGTACTCGAAGTCCTTCAGCGGGTCGAAGGCCAGCTTGCGGTAGAGCCCTGGGGCGGTAGACATGCCGATGTGGTGCAACAGCAGCGTGTAGCCGTCTGCGCTGGCGCGCGCCACGTAGGCCGAAGCCAGCGTACCGCCGGCGCCGGCACGGTTCTCGACCACCACGGTCTGGCCCAGCGCCACGCCCATCGACTGGGCGACGACGCGCCCCACCATGTCGGTGGGGCCACCGGCGGCGAAGGGGACCACCAGCGTGATCGTCTTGTTGGGGTAGGTCTGGGCGGCGGCCGTCTGAGGCAACACCACCGCCATGCACAGCACAGCGACGAGCATGGGTAAACGAAAGATCTTCATGAGATGGGTCTCCGTTGGGCGTGTCAATTGCACGAGGTGGACGATGGGCGATCGCCTTGCTGCTGCCAGCCAGCTGCGGCGGGATCGAAGGTCATGTAATGCGGCTTGATGTAGTCGGTGGGGTCAAAGTTCAGCCGCACCTCGGGCATGCGGTTGACGCCGACGTTGGCCATCGAGAACTCGAGCGCACGTTTCATCAGCTCACCCACGTTGTAGGCGCTCTTGCGCTGCGAGGCAGCGTCGTGCCCGGCAGGGAAGAAGATCTTCGGCTCGACCGCCTGCACGTACAGCGCCGCGTCGCGCAGGCCGTTGGTGGCGGTGTTCCCCACGTCGACCGAACCCACGTGGACGTCGGTCTTCGGCAGGCCACGCAGCAAAGTCGCGACAGCGGGCGCCTCTTCACGCAGCGATCCCGCGCGGTCGTTCCAGACCAGGCCGAAGCTGCGGCCCGCACCCAGCGAGAAGTGATACAGCACGCTCGGGCCATCGGCAGCGCCGGTGGTCGAGACACCGTCGCTCGCGGCGGTGCCGAGCGGCCACAGCGTGAGATCTCGCCCGTCGCTGCCTTGGCCGTAGTCGAAGCTGTCGGGCGCCAGCACCGGATCGGCGGTGGCGGTGCTCGCGTCGGTGTGCTTGACGGCGCGCACGCAGGCGTTCAAGTCTGGCACCGACAGCACATTCACCGCCTGCCCCCCAGGCTGATCCTGGGGCACCACGGCCGTGCAGGTCAGCAGCTTGGCCGCGCCGCCCCAGTTTTGCTGGCGTCGTGCGTCGGCCTCAATGGCGTCGCAATGCTCCTGCGCACCGATGAGCGTTGCACGGGTGCGGAACGCCACGTCGGCCGCCAGATCGGCATGCCCCGGTGCCGCCTTGCCGACGATGATGTACGACGGCATCAGCGCCACCACCTGGGCCAGCGTCGTGGGCGTGCGGCCGGCCGTGGTCTCGCGGCGCAGCAGCGAGGCGTCGAGCAAGACCACTCTGCCGTTGATGGCGGCGGCGTAGGTTGTGTTGCTCATCCAGGACATGATCACCAGGTCCTTGCGAATCTCTCCGGTGGTGGCGTCCACGTTCTCGGCACCGAAGTAGGCGGTTCGCGCGGCCACTTGCTCTGCGGTCGAGGGTGCGGCCGGTGGCTGCGGTGCGGCCGGGCCGGCGGGCTCGCTCGCATCGTCGCCGCCGCCACAGGCCATCACGGCCAGTGTCGTTGCGGCGATGGCGGCCAGGGTGAGCAGCGTCTTCTGGGGTAGGCGAATATTTTTCATGACGGGTCTCCGTGTTCTTTGATCGCGTCAGTTGCACGTGGCATTCGGGCGGGCTGTGGTCTTGGACCAGCGCGGCGAGGCCGGGTCGAAGGTCAGCAGCGACGGACGGGCATAGTCGTAAGGGTCGTTCAGCCAGCGCACTTCGGGCTGCTGGGCCTGCGGGATGCCGATGTTGGTCATCGAGGTCAGCAGGTTGCGCTTCCAGATCTCGCCAGAGTTGCCGGCGGCGCCGCGGCGGCGTTGCGACTCGTCGTGATGGCTGGGGATGAACACCTTGGGCTGCAGGTCGCGTATGTAGATCGCGGCGTCGCGCATGCCGTTGGTGGGGTTGTTGGCGCCGCTCACGGCGCCGATCAGCACATCGGTGGCCGGCCACGCGCCCAGCTCGGTGATGAGCTGCGGCGCCAGTTCCTTGTAGGGGCCGACGCTGTCATAAACAGAGACCGAGAACGCCCGCGGGCCTGGCACCGTGAAGTGATAGAGCACGCTCAGGTCGCCACCCGGGTTGCCAGACGCATTGCGCACACCGGGGTACGCCGCTGGCCCGCTGGGCCACAGCGTGTGTTCACGCGGGTCTTCGCCGTCGGTGAAGTTGATGCCGTTGGGCGGGATGGTGGTGTCTGCGGGCGTGGCAGCGCCGTGCAGGTGGCGAATGACGTTCAGGCACTGGGCGGGCCTCAGGTGCGGGAGATCCATCGCCTTCGTGCCGATCGGCACGCCGGCCGCAAGCACCGCCGTGCAGTTGACGACCGCCGCGGCGCCGAACTGCATCGAGGTATCGCCTTGCATGGCGGTGCAGTGTTCGGCCGCGCCGAAGATCGTTGCACCGGTCCGATAGGCGACGTTGGCGAGGTAGGCGGTGTGGTCGCCGTGTCCATGGCCGATGAAGATCCACTCGGGCTTGAGCTCCACCAGGTCTTGCAGCCCCACCGGCGTGCGACGTCTGGCGCCCGCAGGCAGTGCCTCGTCGTCGTTGATATAGGCGTCCAGTAGGAAGACCTTGCCGTTGGCGGCGGCGGCGAAGGTCGTGGTGGTCAGCCAGGAAAAGATCACGCGGTCGCGGCGCACGTCGCCATTGATCGGATTCACATTCTCGAAGCCGAACATGTGCTGGCGTGCCTTGACAGTCGCGGCCAGCGACGTGGGCCCACCGGTGGGAACGCCCGCGAACTGGGCACTGGCGGAGGTGCCGGCCAGCAAGGCAACGGCAGTGGCAACAGCTGCTGCACCTCGGCGCAAAACGGCTGCCGGCTTGGCAGTGGATCGATGCATCTTTGTCTCCTTTGTTTGAATATCGAGTCGCTTGGGAAAAGGGGCGATCAGGGTGGGTCGGTCAGGCGCGCCGCGATGGCGCTGCCCAGCTCCTGCGTCGTGGCGTTGCCGCCCATGTCGGGCGTGCGCGGGCCGGTTTTCAACACGTGCTCGATTGCGCTCACGATGGCTGCGGCGGCCTCGGGCACGCCGAGAAAGTCGAGCATCAGTGCGCCCGACCAGATCATGGCGATCGGGTTGGCGATGCCGCGGCCATAGATGTCCGGTGCCGAGCCGTGCACCGGCTCGAACAGGGAGGGGAATTGCCGCTCCGGGTTGAGGTTGGCCGATGGCGCGATGCCGATGGTGCCGGTGGTGGCCGGTCCCAGGTCGGAGAGGATGTCGCCGAACAGATTGGTCGCCGCCACCACGTCGAAACGTTTTGGCTGCAGAACAAAGCGCGCGGACAAGATGTCGATGTGCTGCTTGTCGAGGGTGACATCGGGATAGTCCTGCGCCACGGCCTCCGCACGTTGATCCCACCAGGGCATGCTGATGGCGATGCCATTCGATTTCGTCGCCACCGTCAGGTGCTTGCGCTCACGTGAGCGTGCGAGCTCGAAGGCATAGCGCAGCAGGCGGTCGGCGCCCACACGCGAGAACACCGACTCCTGGATCACGATTTCTCGCTCGGTGCCTTCGTACATCACACCCCCGATCGACGTGTACTCGCCCTCGGTATTCTCGCGAACCACCAGGTAGTCGATGTCCCCGGGTTTGTAGTTCGCCAGCGGGCTGGGGACTCCTTCGAACAGCCGCACCGGACGCAGATTGATGTACTGGTCGAACTCGCGCCTGAACTTGAGCAGGCTGCCCCAGAGGGACACGTGGTCCGGCACCTTGGCGGGCCAGCCCGCGGCGCCGAAGTAGATGGCCTGCTGGTCGCTCAACCGCTGCTTCCAGTCGGCCGGCATCATCGTGCCGTGCTCCACGTAGTAGTCGCAGCTGGCCCATTCGATGTGGTCGAGGTGCAGCCTGAAATCGAAGCGGGCTGCAGCCGCGGCCAGAACCTTCAAGCCTTCGGGCATCACTTCCTGGCCGATCCCATCGCCGGGGATGACCGCAATTCGGAACTCTCGCATTTGATCTCCTGGTGTCTGCAAAGGCGTGGCCTTCGCTGTCGGAATCGATACTACGGTTGCTGACGCAATGACTACAATTCGCCAGTTTGTTAATTCTTTATGCACACATCGTGAACAGTTCCCTGCCCAACATCGACGACCTGGAGGTCTTCGTCCACGTGGCGCAGCGCAGCAGCTTCGTCGCAGCAGCCCAGCATCTCGGCGTCTCGCCTGCCTATGTGACCAAGCGCGTTCGCATGCTTGAGACCGCCTTGGGCGCGACCCTCTTCCATCGCACCACGCGACGGGTGGTCGTGAGCGAAGACGGGGAGCGCACGTATCACTGGGCGCAGAAGGTTCTCGACGATGTCGACCACTTGGTCGAAGAGATCGGTACCAAGCGGAAGACGCCTCGCGGCACGATTCGTGTGTGCAGCAGCTTTGGTTTCGGTCGACGCGTGATCGGGCCGGCTCTTTCAGGCCTGGGGGCGAAGTACCCTGGCTTGCAGATCCGCTTCGAGGTCTTCGACCGACTCGTCGATGTGGGGGCCGAGGGCTTCGACCTCGACATCAGGATCGGTGACGAGATTTCTCCGCATCACATTGCCAAGCGGCTGGGATCGAACCATCGCGTCCTTTGTGCGTCGCCGAAGTACGTCAAGAAGAACGGCACGCCCAAGACCCTGGCGGAGCTCGCCAACCACGACTGCCTGATCATTCGCGAACGCGACCACCCTTTCGGGGTCTGGCGCCTGCGCGCCGGGAGCAAGGAGGAGGCAGTCAAGGTACGCGGCTCCCTCTCATCCAATCACGGCGAGATCGTCGTGCGCTGGGCCGTGGATGGGTGCGGGATCACGCTGCGCTCCATGTGGGACGTCGGCCCCTTGTTGAAGAGCGGCGAACTGGTGCAGCTGCTGCCCGAGTGGACTCAGGAAGCCAACATCTGGGCGGTCTACCCGACGAGACTGGAAACTTCGGCCAAGGTCCGTGTCTGCATCGACTGGCTGCAGGATGTCATCAACAGTCCCGACGTCCTCCCGGGGTCCGTCAGTTCACTGTCAGAGGTGGCACAGTCGGGAGCCGTCAAGCGCAAACGGCGGGCACCGGCGACACCCGGAGTCGGCACCGGCGCGAATGGAAGTCCTCGGTGAAAAGTGATGATCGGTCGGCCCGAACTGGCGGCGGCGCTGCTGCGGGGCTGACGCTTCAACGTGCGATCACCTTGAGTGCCTGCGGCTCGGTACGCGCCATCACCGTGCCCGGCGCGGTCGTGCTGACCAGCCCCAGGCGCAGGGTGTAGTCGTCGGCCGGCGGCGGATTGAGCCAGACCTCGGTCTGCCCGGCGGGGAAGTTCAGCAGCTCGGGCTTGCGCCCTGGGCGCTCGATGGTCAGCCGGAAATGGCCGGTCTCGGGCGCGGCGGCACCGACATGCGAGATGTTGTACCCGCTGGCGTGGAACTGCACCCGGAAGGGCGGGCGCACCGTCTCGCCATTGGCGGGGCTCAAGATTTCGACGCGCGCCGGGCCCAGCACGGTGGCCGGTGTCACGTCCTTGTTCTGCTTGCCGATGGTCAGCGTGAGGGGCTTGCTGTAGACGAAGTAAGGGATATGCCCCTGGTCGGCCAGCAACATGCGCAACTCGTACTTGCCCGGTGGCAGGTTGAGCAAGGTTTCCATCTGCCCCTTGCCGAAGTGGATGTACTTGTCGGTAAAGGGCAGCGGCTTCTTGAAATCCAGCGGCAGCGGTTGGTTGACCAGCAGATGGTGATGCCCGGCACGGCCGGCCGTCTTGCCCGCCGGCACGATGCCGCGCATGGACAGGCCGAAGCGCACGACCAGCGGCGACTCTTTCACGTCGCCGTCCTTGAGATTGGTGAAATAAGACTCCGGCGTGCGCGAGGTCGGCAGTGTGACCCAGGGGTGCGGCAACAGCTCTGGTGCGTCTGCGCCCGATGGCTGGGCCTGCGCCCGTACCGAGGAGGCGCACAGCAGCGCCAACAGCGCTGGCAAGAGACCGATGGATCTTCTCGTGTTCATGACTCTTCTGATGGATATGTGACGCATGGAGGCTAGCAGAACGTAACAATTTCCCTCATGAGCAAAACGCAACCTCGCAATACAGCGAGGCTATATACCCAAGCAGCCCAGCATCCAGCCAGTCCATCGCGCTCAGCGCTGTGCCAGCACGCGCCCCAGGGCGCCCCCCGTGTGCGTGCCCTGCTTGACCACAACACCCTCGGGTGTCGCCGCAGCATCACCATCACGCTGTGGCCGCCATCGACCAAGCGGCGCAGCACGCGGACGAGCTTGTTCACGTCGGCGATGTGCAGGCCCACCGGACTCAGGGACGAAGGAGGTTAGACCCTTTCGACGATAAGTACTGTCCGCTACCGCACAGACAGCACCGAACGCAAGCAGCAGTCTAGGTTGCACGAAGACACCGGTGAACCCGCCATGCAACCTGACCTGACGACACGGTCCGCGCGCGACCAGAACTACCAGCTGCTCAAATCGAGACGCCGGCGCTTCGGTAGTTGGCTCACGCTGGCGATGATGGTCGCGTACTGCGGCTTCATGCTCCTGGTGGCGTCCGACAAGCCTTTCCTCGCGACGCGCCTGGGTCAAGGCGTCACCACCATCGGCATGTTGATCGGGCTGGGACTCATCGTCTTCACCGTGATCATCACGGCGATCTCTGTGAAGCGTGCGAAACACATGGCGATCAACAAAGTGTGGCATCGAGATTGCTCAACAGGTTTGTCGGAGGTTTGTCATCCGGCTTTTTCGAGCCCCGATAGAGGCTCGCCCTTGTCAGATTCAGATGCACATGACCCGCACCATGCGCCAAGCGGCCGTCGCGGCCCGCTGGTTCGTTGCGGGCTCATGCTGCTGACAGTGGGGCTGGCCACCGCACGCATTGAATACCGCGGTCGCTTTGCCGCGATCTCGCAGCAGCGCAAGACAACGCGAGCGTCGTCTAGCTCCAACTCGCCATTCAATGCCGTAGCGCTCACCCAAAGGGGTTCCGTGATGCGCCACCTCTTTCATACCCTGTGTCTGTCCCAGTCGTTGGCGCTCGGTGCATGTGCGACGAACCCGGCTCCCACTTCGTCCACACCGCGACAAGAAAGGCCGCCGCTGAACACCTCAACCACCGGCGTGGCTGCGGCCAAGGCGTCGTCGACGACGGCTTCGGCCAACGCGCCGGTGGCGAGCACGGGGGCGAAGTCTGCAAAAACCGTCGCAGCAGAGAAAGCCGCCGCTGCGAAGGCTGCCGCTGTGGAAAAAGCCGCCGCAGAAAAAGCCGCTGCGGCAGAAAGAGTCGCGGCAGCGAAAGCTGCCGCAGAAGTGAAAGCCAAAGCGGCAAGAGTCGCCACCGCAGCGAGAGCCGAAGCGGCGAAAGCGGCCGCAGTAGCAAGAGCCGATGCAGCGAAAGCAGCGGCAGTGGCAAGGGCTGACGCCATGGCGAAAGCCGATGCCGCAGCGAGAGCCGAGGCCGTGGCGAGAGCCGACGTAGCGAAAGCTGCCGCAGCAGCAAGAGCCGAGACATTGGCGAGAGCTGAAGCAACAGCAAGAGCCGACGCACAAGCTCGAGCCGAGGCTGCGGCACGATCCGAAGCCGCAGAAAAAGCAGTTGCGGCAGCGAGAACCGCAGCAACAGAACCCGTCATACCCACCCGGGCCATTGAACCAGTGGCGGTGGCCTTTCCGGTAGCCAGTGCGGCGGTCGCGATGCCCAAGGCCCTTGGGGCCCCGGTCACCACTGCTGAGCCCGCGGCCGCTGAAACGCGCCGCGAGTACGTCGTCGGCGGCGGCGATGTGCTGCGCGTCGCCGTGTACCAAAGCCCTGATCTCTCTCTCGATGCGCGCGTGTCCGAGCACGGCACGATCTCTTACCCCCTGGTCGGGCAGGTGTCCGTCGGCGGCCTGTCCATCGCGCAGGTCGAGGCCGCGATCGCCGACGGGCTGCGCGACGGCAATTTCATCAAGCAGCCGCAGGTCAGTGTGCTGTTGGTGCAGGTGCGCGGAAACCAGGCATCGGTGTTGGGCATGGCCAACAGGCCGGGCCGCTATCCGCTCGAAGTCAACGGAATGTTGCTGACCGAGTTGCTGGCGCTGGCCGGTGGTGTAGCTGCGGGCGGCAGCGAGATTGTCACTCTGAGCGGCACCCGCAACGGCAGGCCGTTTCATCAGCGTGTAGACATCAACGCACTTTTCGCGAACGGCGCTCAAAGCGGGAACCCAATCGTGAGCAACGGCGACACGCTCTATATCGACCGCCTGTCCAACGTATACATCCACGGCGAGGTTCAGCGCCCCGGCCCGATTCCGCTCATGGCCGACATGACGCTGATGCAGGCCGT
>JACMKJ010000501.1 GCA_014380155.1 Rhizobacter sp.
TGAGAACCTTTTACTTGACGAGCTTGTGGTCGAGCAGCTTGCGCCGCAGCGTGTTGCGGTTGATGCCCAGCCATTCGGCGGCGCGGCTCTGGTTGTTGTCAGCGTGTTTCATCACCACGTCGAGCAGCGGCTTCTCGACGACCTTCAGGATCATCTCGTACATCGCCGTGGGCTCCACGCCGCGCAGGTCCTTGAAGTAGGCCTCCAGGCTGTCACGTACGCATTCTTCTATGTGCTTCTTGCTCATGCTTCTTGTTCGATGAGAGATTTTTCGGTGGCTGCGCGGCGGGTGGCCGGCAGCCGGTGATGGGTGTCGGCCAGTTGATCAAACCAGTCGGTCACAGCGCGGACCTGCGTGTCACAGGTGTCGAGCGTGTTCATGAAGGCGCGAAAACTTTCGCCACCGGGCAGGGCGCGCACGGCCCAGCCGATGTGTTTGCGCGCGGTGCGCACGCCGGCGAATTCACCATACAGGCCGTAGTGTTCGTGCAGGTGTTCGAGCAGCCAGCGTTTGGCCTGCTGCACTTCGGGGGAGGGAAGGTGCTCGCCGGTTTCGAGGAAGTGGGCGATCTCACGAAAGATCCACGGCCGGCCCTGCGCGGCGCGGCCGATCATGATGGCGTCGGCCCCGGTCGCAGCGAGCACGTCGCGCGCCTTTTCGGGGCTGTCGATGTCGCCATTGGCCACCACGGGGATGCTCAAGGCGGCCTTGACTGCTGCGATGGTGTCGTATTCGGCCTGGCCCGTGTAGCCCTGCTCGCGTGTGCGGCCGTGCACCGTGACCATCGCCACGCCGGCGGCTTCAGCGGCGCGGGCAATGCGCACCGCATTGCGTTCGGCCTGGCACCACCCGGTGCGCATCTTCAGCGTGACGGGCACGTTGCGCGGCGCACAGGCGGCGACCACGGCTTCGATGATCGCGGTGGCGAGCGGCTCGTCTTGCATCAGCGCCGAGCCCGCCCACTTGGTGCAGACCTTCTTGGCCGGGCAGCCCATGTTGATGTCGATGATCTGCGCGCCGCGGTCGATGTTGTAGGCGGCGGCCTCGGCCATCATGGCCGGCTCGGTGCCGGCGATCTGCACCGCGATGGGTGCCACCTCGCCATCATGGTTGGCGCGGCGCGAGGTCTTGAGGCTGTTCCACAGCTCCTTGCGCGAGGTGACCATTTCACTCACCGCGTAACCCGCGCCCAGCCGTTTGCACAGCTGGCGAAACGGCCTGTCGGTGACGCCCGCCATCGGGGCGGCGAACAGGCGGTTCGCCAGTGGAATGTGGCCGATGTGCATGGCGCGAACGAAAGCCGGGGCTGCTCAAAAAGGAGGCAGAGTATAGCCCCGGAAGCATGGCTGCCCCTGCACAAAATGCGCCCCGCATAATCCCTGCGAATGCAAGCATGGATTGAGTCGCTTCTGGTTCTGTTGGCCCTGCCGAAATTCGGCCTGAGCACGATCTTCATCGTCGCCTTCGTTTCGGCCACCCTGCTGCCGCTGGGCTCTGAAGTGGCGGTGCTGGGTTTCCTGAAACTCAACCCGGAGATGTTCTGGCCTGCGGTGTTGGTCGCCACGGCCGGCAACACGCTCGGTGGCGCTCTGAACTGGTGGATGGGTTACGGCGCAGAGCGGGCCTACGAGAAGATCGCCGAGCACAAGCCGCACGAAGCCCGCGTGCTGCATTGGCTCAAGCGCTTCGGGGCCAAGGCCTGCCTGTTGTCGTGGCTGCCCATCGTGGGCGACCCGCTGTGTGCCGTGGCAGGCTGGTTGCGCCTGCCTTTCTGGCCTTGCGTGGCCTACATGGCCATCGGCAAGTTCGGCCGCTACGTGACGATGACGGCGGCGGTGCTGTGGGTCTGGCCCGGCAAGTTTTGAGCGGAACGTTCTCGACGGATTTGCCAGATAGTCGACAGTTGGAGCGGGTGCTACCGATGACCAGGCTCACAGGCCATGGCACGA
Organism: Rhizobacter sp.; assembly: GCA_014380155.1. GTDB lineage: Bacteria > Pseudomonadota > Gammaproteobacteria > Burkholderiales > Burkholderiaceae_C > Rhizobacter. The sequence continues at coordinate 1,951 of JACMKJ010000501.1, forward strand.
TGGTCCGGTCGAATTCGAACGAGGTTTGCGTCAACCATGAGCCGCGACATCAGCAAAGGCAAGCCCAAGCGGCCCGCCAAGGAGAGTGCTCCTGGCTGGCTGGATCGACTGAAGCTCGTGTGGCTGCGCATGCAGCGCAACGGTGCTGGCGTTGGCTCCGCCACCGAAAGCGCCACCCCGCGAAACACTCAGACCGACCAGTCCGAGGCCGTGCTGCTGCGAGCGGCGCTCAAGGGCGTGCTGGATCAACATGCCTCGTCGCGCTCGGTGCTGGTGCACTTGACCGTGCTGGAGAAAGCCCTGGGCCGCCACGGTTTGAGCGCGCTCGACGAACTGCCGCACGATGTGCTGCGGCGTGCCATGTCCCAGCTCGAAACCCTGGTGTCCGATTGGTCGCCCGGCAACCTCGCCGCCCTGCGCGCGCGACTCACCGCGTCGCTCATCAAGCGCGGGCGTGCCAACGATCGCCGTCGCACGTCGGAGCGTTTGGCTGACTTTCAGGACAGCCGTCAGCTGCAGGTCAAGGACGTCAGCGTGAGCACCTTCATGGAAGCCAACGCGCGCTGGCAACACTCGCTGACCGGCCAGAAACTCTGAATCGAGTTCGGGGGCCATGAAAAAGGGGCGCCGCGGCGCCCCTTCGTCATGTCAAAGGACAACGCTCAAGCGGTCTTGCGCGCAGCACGCTTGGCCGCGGGTTTGGCTGCCGGCTTGGCAGCTGTCTTGGCTGCAGGTTTTGCGGCTGTCTTGGCGGCAGCCTTGGTGGCCGTAGCCTTGCCACCCAGCTTGGCGACTTGCGCACTCAGCTCGTCGATGCGCTTGGAGAGGGCTGCCACATCCTTGGCGCTGGGAACACCCAGCTTGCCGAGGGCGCGGGCGGTGCGCTCTTCGAAGATGGATTCGAGCTTGTCCCAGTGTTGGCCGGCCTTGGCGGTCACGTCGCCTGCCATGCCACTCATCTTGTTGGCCACTTCGCCGATCTTTTCTTCGGCCACGCTCTGGGTCTTCTTTTGCAAGGTCACACCTTCCTTCACCAGGGCTTCGAACACCTTGCCGCCTTCTTCCTGGGCCTTCGAGAAGGCACCCAGGCCGGCCAGCCAGATCTGCTGGGCCGAGTCTTTGACGGTGCTGGCGAACTGGCTGTCGAGCAGGTTGGCGGCCGAGGCGGTTTTCTTGTCGGCCATCTGTTTGAGTTTCTTGACCATGGTGGTGTGGTTCCGGTGGGTGGGTGAAAACCGCTCCGAGCCCAGAGCAGCGACGCCTGGACTATAGGAGCGGCGCCACTCGTGCGCACCCGCTTTCTCTAGTGGGGCGTCTCTATGGGCATCTCCTATGGGCGGCTCGGGGTAAGCGCGCAGCAGAGCCCCAGAAGGTTTGATCAAGAATGCGCAACACCCCAAGCTCACTCAGGAGGAATGCATGCAGTATTTCGTGACCGGAGCCACCGGCTTCATCGGCAAACGCCTCGTCAAGACCTTGCTGGCCCGCCGTGGTGCCACGGTGTACTTCTTGCTGCGTGCAGAGAGCGAGTCCAAGGTGGCAGGCCTGCTCGACTACTGGGGTGTGAGCGCCACGCGTGCCGTGCCGGTGTATGGCGACATGACCGCCAAGAAGCTCGGTGTGTCGGCCGATGCCACCAAGAAGCTCAAGGGCCACATCGACCACGTGTACCACCTGGCAGCGGTCTACGACCTGAAAGCCGATGAAGAGTCGCAGGTTCAGGTCAACATCGAAGGCACGCGCAACCTGGTCGAGTTTGCCAAGGCGATCGACGCTGTACACCTGCACCACGTGAGCAGCATCGCCGCAGCGGGCCTGTACGAAGGCGTGTTCCGCGAAGACATGTTCGACGAGGCCGAGGGCCTGGACCACCCGTACTTCATGACCAAGCACGAGAGCGAAAAGATCGTGCGCAAGGAAAGCAAGATCCCCTGGACGGTGTACCGCCCCGCGCTGGTGGTGGGCGACTCGGTCACTGGCGAGATGGACAAGATCGACGGCCCGTACTACTTCTTCAAGCTGATCCAGCGCATGCGCGAGATCCTGCCACCTTGGATGCCCAGCGTGGGCCTGGAGGGTGGGCGCATCAACATCGTGCCGGTCGACTTCGTGGTGAGCGCGCTCGACCACATCAGCCA
>JACMKJ010000050.1 GCA_014380155.1 Rhizobacter sp.
GTCCATCGTGAGCCGCGCGGCGCGGGCGGTCGGGATCACGCGCACGATGCCGGCGGCCTCCAGCTCTTCGAGCATGGGCGTGGCGATGGCCTCGATCTCGGGCACCACCAGATGCGGTCGCTCGGCTTCGATCAAGGCCTTGAGCTGGGCCGGGTCGCTCATGGTGATGGTGCGGGCGTGGTGGGCCACCTGCTGACCGGGCGCATGGTCGTAGCGGTCGACTGCGATGGTCTCCACGCCCAGGCGCTGCAGCGCAATCAGCACCTCTTTGCCCAGCTCACCGCTGCCGAGCAGCATGACCTTGGTGGCCGAGGGAGAGAGCGGGGTTCCGAGCGTGGTCATGGGGGCGTTCCGAGGGTGACAACAGCCGGCCATTCTAGGCAAGCGGTGGTCAACGAAGCTTTATCATCGCCCCCATGCACACCGGCCCCCGTGATGTGGCTCAGACGCGTCTGGACAACGCGCTGGCCTTGTTTGATGAGTTCGTCCGAGCAACAGTCAAACACCCCGATGCCGCCACGCTGCGCGGCCTGGAAGGCCGCTTTGCCGAGCGTCTGCAGATCCAGCCCAGCTACTGGAGCCAGATCAAGGGCCGCTCGCGGCAGATCGGAGAGCGCCTGGCGCGGCAGTTCGAGCAGCTGTGCCACAAGCCGGTGGGCTGGATGGATGTGCCACACGGCGCATCGACCCCTGCCACCGCCGCCGCCCAGCAGCGCCCGGCGGATGAAGACTCGGTGCGCACGGTGCCGCAAGACGACGACGAACGTTTCATCGTCGGCCTGGTGCTCACCTACTACCGCCGCCACCCGCAACGCGCCCGCACGCGGCTGCTCGACCTGCTGAGCGAGGTGCTGTCACCCTCGCCCCCTGCGCCGCCCAAGGCCGGAGCGTCTGCCCCCAAGGTCGACGACGCTCCCGACCTGTGGACCCGCACCCAGGCGGGTGTGGCGCCGCTGAAACGCAAACGCTGAATCTCGGGCTACCCCCTAGAAAAAAGTGCGCAAGACCTCTTGCGCAAGATAATCATTTGTTTATCATCTGCGCAAGTTGTGGGGCCGACCCATCCCGCAACGACACCCCGATCGACCCACCCTCACCCCGGATCCTCATGTCGCTGACCTTTGCACTGATTTCAACGAAGCCACGCCGCGCGTGCACTTCGTTTGCAGTTGTCAACGCCATGCAGGCGCCACCCGGCGCATCGCCACACTGAGTGCTCTGAATGCAGAGCCTCAAACGGCCCGGGTTGCGTCACCGCCCCGGGCCGTTTTGTTTTTTGTCGCTGCTTTTTGTCACCCGCCACAGGAGACCCCTCATGAAGATCACCATCACCTCGCCCAAATCCCGCAACCCGTTGGTCGCCGCAGCGCATTTCCGTCGTGCTGGCAGCCACCGCCCCCGTGGCGGCGCGCTGCGTCAGCAAACCGGTCGCACCCTGCGCCGCGAGCTCGACCAGCTCAGTCACAGCAAAGACAGCCCATGAACAACTGGCCCGACCCCCCGATCAACCGGTGGGCGGCCCCTGAAGGAAAACACCATGACCAGCCAGAGACCCCTTTCGTGGCGCCCTGATACCGTCACGCCCCCCTGGACCTACCCCGTGCGCCGCCTGCTCGCCGCAGGTTTGGGGCAAACCAGCCGCGCACTGTCGCGCTTGGCGCAACACCTTGCCGTGCCCGTCGTGCCCGCCGTCAAGCGCGCGCCCGAAGTGCTGGAGTTCTATGCCGAATCCGGCGCACCTGAAGGCGCGCTGTACCTCGACGGCAAGCTCGTCGGCTACCTGCCCGGCGTGAAGCGTCTGTGATCTCCGCCTGGAGCCGGCCCGTTGGGGCCGGCTCCCCGTGCGCAGGCGTTACCCTGTGGCCTGACGCCACCTCCCGGTACACCCCATGACGAACGCCAGCGGCTTCATCGTCCAGCGCAATCAACTGCGTGAGACTCGCTTCATCGACGACGCCTCAGTGCTCGCGCCGCTGGGCGAAGGCGCGGTGCGCCTGCGCATCGATGTCTTCGCACTGACCTCAAACAACATCACCTATGCCGCCTTTGGTGATGCGATGAAGTACTGGGATTTCTTCCCCAGCGGCGTCGACGGCTGGGGGCGCATCCCGGTCTGGGGCTTTGCCAACGTCACCGAATCGCGCTGCGAGGGTGTGGCCGCGGGTGAGCGTTTTTACGGCTACTTCCCGATGAGCAGCCACCTGGTGGTGCAGCCGGAGCGTGTGCGCGAAAGTGGGTTTGTCGACAGCGCCGCGCACCGCCAAGGCCTCGCCGTCGTCTACAACCAGTACACACGTTGCAGCGCCGACCCGGCTTACAGCGCGGCCCATGAAGCGCAGCAGGCCTTGCTGCGCCCGCTGTTCATGACCTCGTTCCTGATCGACGACTTTCTGGCCGACGAAGGTTTTTTCGACGCCAGCACCGTGATCATGTCGAGCGCTTCGAGCAAGACCGCGTATGGCACGGCGTTCTGCCTGTCCCAACGCAAGAGCGGCCTGAAGCTCATCGGCCTCACCTCACCCAACAACATCGCCTTCACCGAGAGCCTGGGTTGCTACGACCAAGTGCTGAGCTACGACGCGCTGCCCACGCTGGCCGCCACGCAGCGCACGGTGTATGTCGACTTCAGCGGCAGCGCACCGGTCCGCCTGGCCGTTCACACCCACTTCAATGAACAACTCGCGTACAGCTGCGCCGTGGGCGGCACGCACTGGGAGCAGCGAGGCAGTGGCAAGGGCCTGCCCGGACCCGCGCCGGTGCTTTTCTTTGCGCCTTCGCGCTCGCAAAAGCGCATTGCCGATTGGGGGGGCGCGGGCTTGCAGCAACGCACGGCGCAGGCATGGCAAGCTTTCATGAAACCAGTCACCGCTGCGCAACAACCGTGGCTGCAAGTCGTGCGTGGCGAAGGCCAGGCCGATGTGCTGAAGACCTACCTGGCGCTGCTGGACAACACCGTTCCGGCGCGCGAAGGCCATTTGTTGTCGCTGTGACCCGCATGCCCGTCATTCGCCTGGAGCACGTCGAGAAGCGCTTTGCCAACGGGTTGGTCGCGCTGCACGAGGTCTCGCTGCAAATCGGCGCCAACGAGTTCGTGGCGCTGCTCGGGCCTTCGGGCTGCGGCAAGAGTACGGTGCTGCGGTTGGCCGCCGGCCTGGACCAAGCCACTTCAGGCCAGGTCACCGCGCCGGCCCTGGCGCCCGATGCAGCAGCCGACACCGCCTGTGTGTTTCAAGACGCCACCTTGATGCCGTGGGCCAGTGTGTTCGACAACGTGTGGCTGCCGCTTCGGCTGGCCGGCGTACCACGAGCGCAAGCGGCCGAGCGCATCCACACCGCGCTGGATTCCGTCGGGCTGAAAGACTTTGCGCAGGCCTTCCCTGCCGAGCTGTCGGGCGGCATGAAGATGCGCGCCTCGATCGCGCGCGCCCTGGTCACCCAACCGCACGCGCTGCTGATGGACGAGCCTTTTGCCGCGCTTGACGAGTTCACCCGCCAGAAGCTCAACGACGACTTGTTGCGCTGGTGGCAGGCGCGGCCGCTCGCCGTGCTGTTTGTCACCCACAGCGTGTTTGAAGCGGTGTTTCTGAGCCAGCGCGTGCTGGTGATGGGCGCACGCCCGGGCCGTGTGCTCGCTGAAGTGATGATTGACGAGCCCTACCCGCGCAGCAGCACGTTTCGCACGTCGACACGGTATGCCCAGGCCTGCGCCGAGATCACGCAGGCGCTCGAATCGGCCCAGGCCAGCGCGTGACGATGCATCGCCTCACGCCACTTCTCGCCCTGCTGGCCTTGATCGCCGCCTGGGAGGCGCTGGTTCGCGTCGCCCAGATCCCGCACTACACCTTGCCCGCGCCCAGCCTGGTGCTGCAAACCTTGTGGTTCAACTTCGGCTCGCTCGCCGGCAGCTGGTGGTTCACGCTCAAGATCACCTTCGGCGCGCTGCTGCTGGCCTGCGCCGGCGGGGTGTTGATCGCCGCGGTGTTTGCACTCTCGCGACCGGTCGAGGTGGCGCTCTTTCCCATCGCGGTGATGCTGCAGGTGACGCCCATCGTCGCGGTGGCGCCGCTGATCCTGATCTATGTCGAGAGCACCACCGCCGCGCTCTTGTTGTGCGCCTGGATCGTGGCGTTCTTCCCCATCCTCTCCAACACGGTGATCGGCCTGCGTGCGGCCGATGCCAACCTGCGCGACCTGTTTCGCCTCTACCGCGCCACCCCCCTGCAGCGCCTGCGCTGGCTGCTGGTGCCGAGCGCCTTGCCCTACTTCGTGGCGGGGTTGAAAATCTCTGGCGGACTGAGTTTGATCGGCGCCGTCACCGCCGAGATGGTGGCGGGCGCGGCGGGCCGAGAGACCGGCCTCGCCTCGCGCATCCTGGAGGCGAGCTTTCGCACCGAGACGCCAAAAATGTTTGCCGCACTCACGCTGCTGGTGTTGACCGGCGTGATGATCTTCTGGGGCTTCAACACCTTGTCGCGCGCCTTGCTTGGGCGCTGGCATGCGGTGGAATCCCCTCGTTTCGACTGACCCGGAGCTTTCACGACATGCTGACCCGCCTCGCCTTCCTCGCCCTCGTCACCGTGGCCGGCCACGCCGCCGCGCAAGACAAGGTCACCTTCGCCACCAACTGGAAAGCGCAAGCCGCGCACGGCGGCTTTTACCAGGCCGTGGCCGACGGCACCTACAAAAAATACGGGCTCGACGTCACCATCCAGCAAGGCGGCCCCCAGGTCAACAACCGCCCGTTGCTGCCGGCGGGGCGCATCGATTTCCTGATGACGGGCAACCTGCTGCACAGCTTCGACAACGTGAAAAACGGCGTGCCCACCGTGGTGGTGTCGGCCATCTTCCAGAAAGACCCGCAGGCCTTGATCGCCCACCCCGGCCAGGGCTACGAGAAGTTCGACACGATGAAAAACGCGCCGGTCGCGCTGATCGCCAAAGACGGCCAGTTCAGCTGGTGGCAGTGGCTCAAGGTGACCCACGGCTTCAAGGACGAAGTGCTCAAGCCCTACAACTACAACCTCGGCCCCTTCCTCGCCAACCCGAAGTCGATCCAGCAGGGTTACTCGGTGGCCGAGCCGATCTACGTGGAGAACCAGGGCAAGTTCAAGCCGGTCGTTCACCTGTTGGCCGACCATGGTTTCAGCACCTACTCGACGCTCATCGAAGCGCGCGCCGACACGGTGAAGACCAAACCAGATCTGGTGCAACGTTTTGTCGATGCCTCGGCGCTCGGTTGGGTCAACTACCTCTACGGCGACCGCCAGGCCGCAGCCGCGCTGATGATGAGAGACAACCCCGAGATGACGGTGGCCGAGATGGAAGTCTCGGTCGCGCTGATGAAACAGCAAGGCATCGTCGATTCGGGCGAGGCGATGCAAGGCGGCATCGGCGCGATGAACCAGGCGCGCATCCAAGACTTTTATGCGCAGATGGTGAAGGCCGGTTTGTACAAGGCCGGCGAGGTCGATCTGTCGAAGGTGGCCACGCTGCAGTTCGTCAACAAAAAGGTCGGGCTTGACGTGAAGGCCCGGCTCGGCGGCAAATAGGCCCACATTCAAGTCGGCGATTTTTAAAGCCGATAAGCCCGGTACGACCTTCCGAATGACTTGTACCGTGCCCACGCCCACCACCCCTGTCGTACTCGCCCCGCTCACGCAGCCTCTGCGTGATCTGGCGGCGTGGGTGAGCTACTTCCGCCAGGCCGATATTCCGGTGCTGGGCAACACGTCTGACGCGCTCGAAGCCATGCGTGCCAACGAAGACGATGTCGACGCCAACCTCATCGGCGAGATGGTCGCCGACGACCCGCTGATGACGCTCAAGGTGTTGGCCTACGCCGCCGCCAACCGGCCGCCGCGGTTGGTCACCGACGTCGAGACCGTCACCGCGGCCGTGGTCTTGATGGGCATCTCGCCCTTCTTCGGCGCCTTCGGCCTGCAACCCAGCATCGAAGACCGCCTCGCCGACCAGCCCGAAGCGCTGCAAGGCCTGAACGAAGTGATGCGACGCGCGCACCGTGCCGCACACTTTGCACTTGCCTTTGCCATCCATCGCATGGACCACGACGCCGCGGTGATCTACGAAGCCGCGCTGCTGCACGACTTTGCCGAGATGCTGCTGTGGTGCCACGGTCCCGCGCTGGCCCTGCAACTGCGTGCGGCCCAGAAAGCCGACCCGACACTGCGCTCACGCGCGGCCCAGGTCAATCTGCTGAATGTCGACCTCGCCGAGCTGCAACAAGCGCTGATGAAAGCCTGGACTCTGCCCGAGCTGCTGATCCGCATCACCGACGACCGCCATGCCGACCACCCGAGCGTGAAGAGCGTGGTGCTGGCGATCCGCCTGGCGCGGCACTCGGCCGTTGACTGGGACAACGCGGCCATTCCCGACGACATCGTCGAGCTGTCGCAGTTGCTCAACCTCTCGCTGGCAGCCACCATGAAGTTCGTGCGCGAGCTGGACGGCTGAAAGACGCGAACTTAGCCACCCCGGGAAAAGCGGTCTTGCAAAACGGCCGCCCGCCGAGAAACTAAGATCCTGCCTAGCTCAAACAGAGCGATCAGGAGCACACCATGCAATTCACCCCCTGGGACAACCCCATGGGCACCGACGGCTTCGAATTCGTCGAATACGCCGCACCCGACCCCGTGGCCTTAGGCCAACTCTTCGAGACCCTGGGCTTCAAGCCCATCGCCCGCCACCGCCACAAGAGCGTGACGCTGTACCGGCAAGGCGAGGTCAACTTCATCGTCAACGCCGAGCCCAACTCGTTTGCACAACGGTTTGCGCGCTTGCACGGGCCGAGCGTGTGCGCCATGGCCTTCCGGGTGCAAGACGCCAACAAGGCGTATGCCCGCGCGCTGGAGCTCGGCGCCTGGGGCTTCGACAACCAGACCGGGCCGATGGAGCTCAACATCCCGGCCATCAAGGGCATTGGCGACTCGCTGATCTACTTTGTCGATCGCTGGCATGGCAAAGACGACGCTGCACCCGGCGCCATCGGCAACATCAGCATCTACGACGTCGACTTCGTGCCGATTCCCGGCGCGGCCGCCGAGGTCGAAGGCCATGGCCTCACTTACATCGACCACCTCACGCACAACGTGCACCGTGGCCGCATGAAAGAGTGGGCCGACTTCTACGAGCGCCTTTTCAACTTCAAGGAAGTGCGCTACTTCGACATCGAAGGCAAGCTCACCGGCCTCAAGAGCAAGGCCATGACCAGCCCCTGCGGCAAGATCCGCATCCCGATCAACGAGAGCTCCGACGACAAGAGCCAGATCGCCGAATACCTCGACCTGTACCACGGTGAAGGCATCCAGCACATTGCGCTCGGCAGCGACGACATCTACGCAACCGTCGACCGCATGCGGTCGCAGGGGGTGAGCTTCCAGGACACGATTGCCACCTACTACGACCTGGTCAACAAGCGCTTGCCCAACCACGGCGAAAACCTCGACGAGCTGAAGCGCCTGCGCATCCTGATCGACGGGGCCACGCACCAGGGCGCACCCAACGAATTACTGCTGCAGATCTTCACGCAGACGGTGATCGGGCCGATTTTTTTCGAGATCATCCAGCGCAAGGGCGACCAGGGTTTTGGCGAAGGCAACTTCCGCGCGCTGTTCGAGAGCATCGAGCTCGACCAGGTACGGCGCGGCGTGCTGAGCGACGTGCCGGCCACGTGATGACCAGCAACAAGTCCGTCAACCAGGGCGTCGCCCCCGTCACCTACGGCGACGGCACCCGCCCGCCGCGCGGCGACTACGCGTCGGCGCGTGCCGACTACACCTGCGACCAACACTGGGAGCGCTACACGCCGCAAGAGCATGCGCTGTACCAGCGGCTGTATGAGCGCCAGGCGGCGCAGCTGCCGGGGCTGGCTTGCGAGGAGTTCATCGCGGCGGTGTCGCAGCTGGGCACGCCGCAGGAGATACCGCGCTTTGATGTGCTGTCGGTTCGCCTCAAACAAGCCACCGGCTGGGAGGTGGTGGCGGTGCCGGGGTTGATCCCCGAAGAGGCGTTTTTCGGCTTGCTGGCGCAGCGGCGCTTCCCAGTCACCGCCTGGATACGCCGGCCCGAAGAGTTCGACTACGTGGTCGAGCCCGATGTGTTTCATGACCTCTTCGGCCACGTGCCCCTGCTCTTCAACCCGGTGTTCGCCGACTACATGCAGGCCTATGGCGCGGGGGGTCTGAAGGCGAGCCGCCTGCAGGCCTGCGAGCACCTGGCGCGGCTGTACTGGTACACGGTCGAGTTCGGCCTGATTGCCACGCCAGCGGGGCTGCGTGCGTATGGCGCGGGCATCTTGTCGTCCACTGGCGAGCTGCGTCACAGCCTGCAGAGCCCCGCGCCGCAGCGCCTGGGCTTCGATGTGGAGCGCATCATGCGCACCCAGTACCGCATCGACAGTTTTCAGGGCACCTACTTCGTCATCACCGGCTTCGAGCAGCTGTTCGAGGCCACTGCGCCCGACTTCACGCCCCTGTATGAACGTGTGGCTGGGCTGGGTGAATTGAGCGCCGACGCACGACTCGCCAGCGACACCGTGTACTGACGTTTCCCCCCAAGGTGTGTCATCAATCGGAGTGATTGAAGCAGCGGCCTGCGCCGACCAAACTGTTTCGATGATCCCCACCGACGCCCTCAACCGACGCTGCGCCCTGTTTACGCTGCTGGCGATGACACTCGCCATCGCGATGGGCCTGCTGGCCTGGGGGCCTATCCTGCCGCAGTCTGACGCTCATCAGTTCGCCGACATGCGCAGCCTTTTCGGCCTGGCCAACGGCGTCAACGCCGCCTTCTGCCTGCCCATGCTGGCAGCCGGTGTGTGGGGCTGGCGAGCCGTGCGGCGCAGCCCGTGGCCAGACTCGCTGCAAACGCCGTGGCGCTGGTGTTTCGCCTGCATCACCGCGACGGCGGGCTCGGCGGTGGCCTACCACCTGGCACCTGGGGACCGCACTTACCTGGTGGCACAAGCCGCAGTGGCAGGTTCGTTCAGCCTGCTGTTGTGCAGCTTTCTGGCTGAGCGGGTGCATGCGGGCTTCGGCTCGCATCGTGCCTGCGCCACTGCGCTGGGAGTGGCTGCACTGGCAGCCACTCTGTCTTCACTCGCTGCCAGTACCGATCTGCGCCCCCTGTTGCTGCTGCAACTGCTGCCGGTGCTGCTGATCCCCGCTGGTGCGCTGAGCCTGCCCGGCCACCATACCCGCCAAGCCGACTGGCTGCTGGTGCTCGGCCTGTACGCCCTGGCCCGCGTGAGCGACTTGAGCGACGACTCGGTGCTGCTTGCCACCGGTGGCGCCATCAGCGGCCACGCGTTGATGCACCTGTGCATGGCCGGCGTGGCGGCCTGGCTGGCTTACCGCGCGGGCAGCGCGTCCACAGAAGCTTTGCCCGAGGCCACCGACAGCGGCCCCGTCGTCCAGGCCAACACTTCCTTGAGCACCTCGGGGTGATCCATCATGTGCACGTGGGCGATGCCCGTCACGTGGCGGTTGTCAGCACCCGGCATGGTGGCGTTGGACGCGGGGAACACGATGTTGTCGCAGTGGCTGTAAAAGCAGGTGAAGCGCGCAGCATCCAGCGTTGATTCACGCGCTTCGAGCGCACGTTGCCAATCGGTGCCCATGGCCATCTCACGCGCGTTCTGGCTGGTGCCGAAGCGGCCCAGCCAGGTGCCGCGGTGCGGGCTGCCAATGGTGACAACGTGGTGTGCTCGCTCAAGGCCACCAAACGCGGCCAGCCAGGCCCGGATCGCCAACCCGCCCATGCTGTGGCCCACCACCACTGGCGTCAGGCCCGTGGCCTGCTCGATGCGCCGCACCGCTTGGTCAACGATGGGGGCGTAGTCGCTGATGGTGCCGAACACCGGCTCCAGGCTCACCGCGATGAACGGAACGCCTTGTTCACGCAGGCGGGGCGCCCAGCGGTTCCAGAAACCACGGTTGCAGACGAAGCCGTGCACCAGCACGACACCGCGACGGCCTGGTTGAGAAGGCAAGAAGTCGGGCTCGCTGTTGGAGCGAAAGGGCTGTTGCCAACAAAACACGCGCGGTGCCGTCAACACTTCGCCAACCCATGCTTTGAACAGCTGCCCGGCGCTCGCCTTGGGGGCCGGGTCGTCGCCGTGCACAAACCAGACGAGCACGAACTCGACGGCCAGAAACAGCGCGTAGCCGAACACGATGAGCAGGGCGCCCATCACCGCCCAGGCAGGGCGGCCGGCGTCAACAAACCATGCCGCCCACACCGCGGCGGCGATCAACAAAGAGACGGTGGTGAACTGCTGAAGGCGAGCAAGCATGCGGCGATGCTAGGGCATCAGCCTCACTTCACGGCCGCTCAAGCGCTTGGCCAGGCCCGTGGCGAGCTTGTTGGCAAAACCATAAACCGAAAGCTGCGGGTTGGCGCCGATGCTGGTGGGGAACAGCGATCCGTCGTGCACCGACAGGTTGTTCACCTGCCAGTGCGTACCATCGGGTCGCACCACGCCTTGCCCTTCATTCGCACCGATGGCGCAGCCGCCCATCACGTGCGCACTGACCACCCGCGTGAGCAGCGGCTTCATCGGCAAGGCCTTGATCGCCGCTTGAGCCTGTGGCCAGCTGGTGTACGCACCGGCCAGTTCGTGCACCGGCACCACCGTGCGGGCGCCGGCCGCAAACTGGATCTCGGCCATGCTAAGCAGCGCGCGGCGGGCACCGTCCATCACGAAGTCGTTGAGCGGGTAGTCGAGCACGGGCGAGCCATCGGATTGCAGCTTCACTTGCCCGCCCGTCGACTGCGGGTGAAAGCCATCGCGCATCAGCGCCAGCAGGCTGTGCATGTGCGGAAACTGCTTCAACGAGTCGGCCTGCGCCTGCCCATATCCCGCCAAGGTGCTGGCGAAGATGACTGGGTGCATCGGCGGGGCTTCGAGCTTGTAGCCGATGGGGCCGTCGATGCGCTGCGTGTTCAGGAAGTGGTCGCTGTAGAGCGTTTGCGGCGCGCCGTCCCAGGCTTCGACTTTCTGCTCGAAGGTCGAGGCCGAGATCACCACCGGGTGCAAGAAGGTGCGCGCACCCAGCAGGCCGTGCGGGTCGGGCAGGTCAGAGCGCTTGAGCAGAGCCGGTGAGTTGATCGCGCCACCGGCCACCACGTAGTGCCGCGCGACGATGCGCGTGGGCCGGCTGCCTGCGACCACGTTGCCATTGGCAGAGACCGGCACACACACCAAAGCATTCACCTTTTGCTGCACGAGCTCGAGCGTGTGGGCGCGCGTCTGCACCAGCAGCGTGGCGCCACGGTCGAGCGCCGCTGGAATGGTGGTGACCAGCATCGACTGTTTGGCATTGGTCGGGCAGCCCAGGCCGCATGAGCCCAAGTTCCAGCAGCCCTTCACATTGCGTTCGATGCCCGAAGCGGCAATGCCCAGCCGTGCCGCGCCGGTGCGCAGCAATTCGTTGTTGGTGTTCGGCGCGGTCAGCCACGGCCCGATGTTGAGCCTGCGCTCGGCCTGCTCGAACCAAGGCGCCATTGCGGCCTCGGTGAACTCGGCCAGGCCAAAGTGTTTCTGCCAGTGCGCCAAAGTAGCGGCTGGCGTGCGAAACGAGCTGGTCCAGTTGACCGTGGTGGAGCCGCCGACACAACGACCCTGCAAGATGTTGATGGCCTTGTCGGCCGTCTTGCGAGCAGCACTTTCCTGGTACAGGCCGGGGTAGGCGTCACTCTCGCGTTGCCGGAAGTCGCTGCTGCTCTTGAGCGGCCCTTCTTCCACCAGCACCACGCTCAAACCCGCCTGCGTCAGCAACTCGGCCGTGATGCCGGCGCCGGCGCCCGTGCCTACGATGGCCACGTCGCAGCTGAGCGTTTCGGGGAGCGCTGCGTGAGGGCCGCCAAAGACGCGCCACCCACGGGCAAGGCCTTCACGAATCGGGTCAGGCGTCTGGCTCATCGCATTCATTCAGGTGGCACGCGGGCCCGGGTAACCCATCAAGGGCCAGATCCGGGCGTCGGCGTAGTAGGCGGCGTTCGTCAGGTCGCGCAGCGCGTGGTAGGCCTGTTGACGCAGGGCCAGCGACGAGGTCCGCATGCCCTGCAAGGCCGATTGGATCTGCGCGGTGTTGGCTGCGGACCAAGACACGTGCAAGCCCGCGAGCGTCGCGCGGCCCGGTGCTGCAGCGAGTAGGGCCAGTAGCTGCGACAACTCGTCTTGCACCCCAGGGGGAAACGCAAAGAGCACATCGTCGAGCCGCGACAGGTGCGCTTGCAGGGCTGCGCTGCGCTGCGCTGCGTCTGCAGGCAGGCTGCCGTCGAGCACACCGCGCGCGACAGCTAAAAACACATCGCGGCCTGCCGCGCTCAGCCGCCCCTGTTCGAGGCCAGGGTGAAAGAGCGCCACGCCGCCGCCGACCAGCGCCAGAAACGCTGCAGCACCCCCACCCAGTTTGAGAAAGTTTCGTCGTTGCATGCCGGTGTGATGTGAATCGCGGCGAGTGTTGCATCATTCGCTCGGCGATCCGTAGAGACGAGCGACTAACTCGCCACATGACAAACCCGCGTTTTCTGCATGGCAGCCACAGTCCAATCGATCCTCGGTCATCTCGATGTCGTTGCGCGAGAACGAGCAGCGCGCGCAGTATCTTCTTCCTTGTCTGCGAAGGTGCGAGCGATCAAGGGCTTCCAGCAGAAGCGCTTTTCTCATACCTACGCGGACCTGTTGGCGACAGCGCGCTACGCGGGCGCAGCCCGGTTTTTCCTGGAAGAGCTGTACGGTCCAGGCGATTTCAGCCAACGCGACACCGAGTTTGCGCGGGTGGTGCCCGCCCTGGTGCGTTTGTTTCCGCGCGATGTGGTCGAAACCGTCGACACACTGGCGCAATTGCACGCGCTGTCAGAGCAGCTGGACAGCGCGATGGCACACGAGCTCTCTCAAGATGAAGTTGACGCAGGGGCGTATATCGCTGCTTGGCAAGCCACTGGTCAGGCTTCTCAACGCGAACTGCAGATTGCGCTGACCTTGTCGGTTGGCCAGTCGCTTGACGACCTCACCCGCAAGCCACTGCTGCGACACACGCTGCGCATGATGCGCGGGCCGGCGCGTGCCGCCGGCCTCTCGGCCTTGCAGCAGTTTCTGGAGAGTGGCTTCGACACGTTTCTTGCGATGCGAGGCGCGAAAGAATTTCTTTCGACCGTGAGTGCACGCGAGCACTTGCTGGCGGCCAGCTTGTTCGATAAATCGGTTGCTACCGATTCCAGGGCTCGAGACAGAGCGCTAGGACAATTACCGTAGCAGCAAGACAGCTGGGCTGTGATCATCCGCCGTCTGAACCACGTCGGAGATTCACTTCACCATGCAACAACCTTGGCGCAAAAGCTACCCCCCTGGGGTCCCCTTCGAAGTTGATGTCAGCCAATACAACTCCCTGGTCGAGTTGTTGGACACAGCCTACGAAAAGTATGCGGAGCGCACGGCCGCGATCTGCATGGGTGCGGGGCTGAAATTTCGTGACATTGATCGCATGTCGACGTCACTCGCCGCCTGGCTGCAAGCCAAAGGTTTGAAGCCCGGCGCGCGGGTCGCGATCATGATGCCCAACGTGCTGCAGTACATGCCGGCGATTGCCGCCATCTTGCGGGCCGGATATGTGGTTGTGAACATCAACCCGCTTTACACCCCCCGTGAACTTGAGCACCAGCTGAAAGACTCGGGTGCCGAGGCTATCTTTATTTTGGAGAACTTTGCCAAAACCCTTGAGCAAGTCATCGGTGAAACCAAGGTTCAGCATGTCGTGCTGGCATCAATGGGCGATCTGCTGGGCGCGGCCAAGGGCACATTGGTCAATCTCGTCGTGCGCAATGTGCGCAAGATGGTGCCACCGTTCCGTTTGCCATTGGACCAAGGGCGCACTGTCACGCGATTCAACAACGCGGTGTCCGAAGGCTCGCGTCAGACGCTGCAACGCCCGAAGCTTGGGCCGGAGAGCGTTGCGTTTCTACAGTACACCGGTGGCACCACGGGTGTGTCGAAAGGCGCGACGCTGCTTCATCGCAATGTGGTCGCCAACATCATTCAATCGGAAGCGTGGTTCAAACCCAAGCTCGACATGGTGGGCGACAAGCAGATGGTGGTGGTCTGCGCGTTACCGCTGTATCACATCTTCGCTTTGACGGCTTGCTACATGCTCGGCGCACGCCTGGGCTCGCTGAACTTGCTGATTCCCAACCCGCGCGACATTCCCGGGTTCATCAAAACCTTGCAGGGCTACAAGGTGAACATGTTCCCGGCCGTGAACACCTTGTTCAACGCGTTGGCGAATCACCCCGACTTCAGCACCATTGACTTCTCCGAGCTGGCTGTTTCCAACGGCGGTGGCATGGCGGTTCAGCAGGCGACAGCCGAGAAGTGGTTGAAAACAACGGGGTGCCCGGTCGTAGAGGGCTACGGGCTGTCGGAGACGTCCCCGGTGGCAACCATCAACCGTTTCGACATCACCTCGTTCACCGGCACCATCGGTTTGCCAGTGCCCTCCACCGAGATTGCCATCCGCGACGACGAAGGCCGCGATGTTGCGTTTGGCGAGCCCGGCGAAATCTGCATTCGCGGCCCGCAGGTCATGGCCGGTTACTGGAATCGTCCGGACGAAACCGCCAAGGTGATGACCAGCGACGGCTTCTTCAAATCTGGCGACATCGGTGTCATGGACGAGCAGGGCTACGTCAAGATCGTCGACCGCAAGAAAGACATGATCCTGGTGTCTGGTTTCAACGTCTATCCGACTGAAATCGAGCAAGTCGTTGGCATGCACCCAGGCGTACTCGAATGTGCTGCGATCGGCGTGCCGGATGAACGCTCTGGTGAAGCGGTGAAGCTCTTCGTGGTCCGAAAAGATTCAACTTTGTCCGAGGAAACTTTGACGGCCTACTGTTCCGAGAACTTCACCGCGTACAAGAGACCCAAGTCGATCGAGTTTCGGGAAGATCTTCCCAAATCTAATGTCGGCAAGATATTACGCAGAGAACTCCGCAGCAATTGATTCAGTGCTGAGCCTAGCGGTCGGAGGAATCAACCGGCTGCAAAGGCATTACTAGGCTCAGATCAATCTCAGCGGGAACAGAACCGAAAGGAAAAAGCAAAAAACCCCCGGCACTTTCGTGACGGAGGTTTCTCTATTAATAGCCTGACAATGTCCTACTTTCACACGGGAATCCGCACTATCATCGGCGCTGAGGCGTTTCACTGTCCTGTTCGGGATGGGAAGGAGTGGGACCACCTCGCTATGGTCATCAGGCTTAACCGGACGCCACCTCGCATTTACTGCGAGACAGCCAATTTGTAGAGTCGACAGCAGGCATTTGCCTGCTGCTTTCAGCATTTGATTGCGCCATATTCTTCATTAGAAGATCGGCATAACTTGTTTTACTCATTTTGACTTTTTGTCAAAATTATAGGGTCAAGCCTCACGAGCAATTAGTACTGGTTAGCTTAACTGATTACTCAGCTTCCACACCCAGCCTATCAACGTCCTGGTCTCGAACGACTCTTCAGGGGGCTCGAGGCCCCGGCAAGACTAATCTTGAGACGAGTTTCCCGCTTAGATGCTTTCAGCGGTTATCTCTTCCGCACATAGCTACTCGGCGATGCCAC
>JACMKJ010000502.1 GCA_014380155.1 Rhizobacter sp.
ACCCGCGCGCCATCGGCAGGCGCGGTCGCGCAGTTCCGCGCGCCGCTGAGCGCAGCGCAACTCGCCGCCGTCAACACCGCCACGCCCAACCGCCTGGCCTACAAACACGCCCACTCGCAGCGCAACCCCGAGCGCGATTGGGGCCGCTTCACGCTGCAAGCGGTGGAGTTCGCCTACTGGGTGCTCAATGAACGCCACGGCATCGCCCTGGGCCACGGGCAGCGCCTGCGCACCATCCGGCCTTTCAACACGCTGGTGATTGCCTCCAGCATCTCCAACGGCGGCGGTGCGGCCATCGCCGCGGCCGAGCAAGACCGCGAGCGCCTGATCGACGGCGTGGCCGTGTCCGAACCCGCGGTGGAGCTGCCGGCCGACCTGCGTGGTGCCATCGTCCAGCGTGGCAGCAGCGTGCAGGCCGTGGGCAAGACGCTGGTCGACTTCACCACCTACGCCAACCTGTTCCAGAGCTGCGCGGCCTTGTCGCCGCAGGTGGCGGGCACGCCGGGCGCGGCCTTCGTGATCGCACCCTTTGCGGCCAACCGCTGCGCCTCGCTCAGGGCCAAGGGCTGGCTCACGGCCGACACCTTGAGCGCGCAAGCCGACGAAGCGCTGGCCAAGCTCGCCAGCTACGGCTGGGAGCCGGAGTCGGTGCCCTTGCATGCGTCGCTCGCCGCGTTTGAAGTGGCACCGGCCGTCAGCGTGACCTTCGCCAATGCGTTGGCGCGCGCCAGCGTGGCCGACCACCTGTGCGGCTACAGCTTCGCGGCCACCACGGCACAAGGGGTGGTTGCACCGACCACACCGGCGCTGCTCGCGCCCATGTCGGCCACTGGCAACGGCGTGCCGCCCTCGGCCGGTGTGCAGCTCATCAACAACCTGAGCCCCGGCCTGCCGCTGCGCGACCTGTTCTCGTTCTCGCCCTCCACCTTGACCCAAGACTTCAACCTCGACGGCGCCTTGTGCCTGCGTGGGCTCTTGAGCGGCAGCGATGCGCAGGCCCTGGCGTTGCAGAAGGGCCTGAACGAGACCCGCCGCAACGGTGACCTGAACGGCAAGCCGGCCATCATCGTGCACGGCCGCGCCGACGCGCTGCTGCCGGTGAACCACACCTCGCGCCCCTACACCGCGCTCAACAAGCGCGTCGAAGGCGGGCGCAGCCGGCTCTCCTACGTCGAGGTCACGAACGCTCAGCACTTCGACGGCTTCATCGGCCTGCCCACCGTGCTGCCCGGCTACGACACACGCTACGTGCCGCTGCACGTCTACCTGAACCGCGGCCTCGACGCGATGTACGCCCACCTGCGCCACGGCACGCCCTTGCCCGCGAGCCAGGTGGTGCGCACCGTGCCGCGTGGTGGTGTGCCCGGTGCGGCGCCTGCGATCACCGAGGCCAACGTGCCGCCCATCGTGAAGCGCCCTGCGGCGGCCGATGCCATCACCTGGCGATCGCGCACGCTGACCGTGCCCGATTGAGATCGCTCATGAGCTTCACCTCCAACTACCTGCGCTGCGAGGGCCGCGAGCTGCACTACACCGAGTGGGGTGCGCGGCACACCGAGGCGGTGGTCGCATGGCACGGCCTGGCGCGCACCGGGCGCGACATGGACGACATCGCCGAGCACCTGTCGCAGCGCTACCGCGTGATCTGCCCCGACACCGTCGGGCGCGGCTTGAGCGAGTGGAGCCCGGAGCCTGCCGCCGAGTACTGCCTGGCGTTCTACGCCAAGCTCGCCACTTCGCTCGTCAACCAGTTGGGGCTGGACAAGTTTCACTGGCTCGGCACCTCGATGGGCGGCGCCATCGGCCTGCGCGCCGCCGCCTCGTCGCTGCGCGGTCGTTTGCAAAGACTGGTGCTCAACGACATGGGCCCCGAGATCGCGCAGGCGGCCACCGAGCGCATTCGCTCGTACGCCGGCAGCCCGGCGGCGTTTGCCACGGTGAGCGAGTTGGAAACCTACTTCCGCACCATCTACAAACCGTATGGCTGGTTGAGCGATGCGCAGTGGCGGCGACTCACCGAGACCTCGATGCGCCGCCTGCCGAACGGCCGCGTGACCCCGCACTACGACCCCGACATGGTCATGCAGTTCACCCACCACCCCGACGACTACGCGCAGTGGGATGCCTGGGACAGCCTCGACATCCCGGTGCTGTGCCTGCGCGGTGAAACCTCCGACCTGCTGCTGGCCGACACCGCCGAACAAATGCGCCAACGCGGCCCACGTGCGGTGGTCGCCACCATCAGCGGCTGCGGGCACGCGCCCGCGCTCAACACGCCGGAGCAGTTCGCGTTGATCGAACGGTTTTTCAGCGCCTGAAGTTCAACGGCGGAATTTGCCGTCGGGGCCGATGATCGACAGGTCAGCGAAGACGAGGCCGGTGTGATCAGCGGGGCTGAAGTTGACCTCCATGCCGCCGATGTCGAGCTTCTGCAAGCTGTTCAACGCAGCCAGCAACTTCTCGCGCGTGGGGTTGGGGCCAGCCTTGCGCAAGGCCGCCACCAGCACCTTGGCCGACGCAAAGCCTTCCATCATGGCGGGCGACACGCCTTCTTGCCCCTTGGCCACGGCGAGGTCGACCGCTTCTTTCACGATGGGCGCAGCCAGCGAGCGCTCGTAAGGAAACACCTGCGTCACGATCACGCCGTGCGCGTTCTTCTCCATCTGCTTGACGAAGCCGCCCGACGCGTTGTTCGACAGCGTGACGATCTGCGCCCTGGAGCCGGCGGCACGGATGGCCTTGGTGCCTTCGACCACCGCAGCGGCGGTGCCGATGAACACCACCGCCTGTGCTTCGGCCTTGGCCAGCCGGGGGGCGATGACGCTGAAGTCGGGCTTGTTGCGGTCAAACTTTTCCAGTAGCAGCGGCTGCTTCTTGACGTCCGAGAAACCGATGGCAGCGCCAGCAGCAGCATCGGCGCCGAAGGCGTCGTCGACGTGCCACACGGCAATGCGGTCCATGCCGATCAGGCTCAGGTGCTTCACGGCGCGTTCGGTTTCGCGCTGGTAGGTGGCGCGCACGTTGAACACGTACGGGTGCACCGGCTTGTGCAAGGCCATCGCGCCGGTGGACGGCCCGACCAGTGGCACCTTGAACTCCACCAGCGCCGGCAGCATGGCCTGCGTGTGGGGAGTGCCGCGGCTCAGGAAGAGGGCCATCGCGCGGCTCTCGACGATCAGCTTGCGTGCGTTTTCGCCCGCCAGCTTGGGATCGAACTTGTCGTCCAGCGACACCAGCTCGATGGTCTTGCCGTTGATGCCGCCGGCTGCGTTGACGGCATCGAAGTACAGCTTGGCACCCGCGGTGGTTTCTTGGACTCCGGCAGCCACCGGGCCGGTGAACGCGGCACTTTGGCCGATCACGATCTGGGCGGCGGCAGGGAATGCCAGTGCGAGGGCGAGCGCGCCCGCTGCGGCCCGGCGCGGGGCTGCAAAAATGATTTTCAACATGGTGTGCTCTGCGGTTGGCCACCTGGCGGCGGCCTGGGTTGCGAATCAGCGGCGGAACTTGCCGTCCGGTCCGACGATGGAGAGGTCGGCGTAGTCCAGCCCGGTGTGGTCGGCGGCGGTGTAGCTCACCTCCAGCCCGCCGATGTCGACACGGTTGAAGGTCTCGAGCGCACGACGCAGCTTGTCGCGCGTGGGGGCCGGCCCGGCACGGCGCAGGCCTTCGACCACCACCTTCGCCGACACAAAACCTTCGAGCATGATCGGGGTCAGTTCCATGTTCTTGGCCTTGGCCATTTCCATCGCTTCTTTCACCACTGGCGATGCGATCGAGCGCTCATACGGGAACACCTGGCTCACCACCACGCCATGCGCCAACGGGCCCAGGTCCTTGATGAAGCCGGCCGAGGCGTTGTTCGACAGTGTCACCATCTGGGCGCGCGAGCCGGTGGCCCGCAACGCCTTCATGCCGTCGACGATGGCGGTGCCCGAGCCGATGAACAACACCGCCTGCGGCTCCTTGGCGATGACCTTCGGCATGATGGGTTCGAAATTGGGTTTGGCGCGGTCGTACTTCTCGTACGCCACCAGTTCCTTGTTGACCGCCTTCATGCCCTTTTGCACGCCCAAGGCGGCGTCGGCGCCGAAGGTGTCGTCGACCTGCACGACGGCGATGCGGTCGATGCCGATCAGGCTCAGGTGAGAGACCACGCGCTCGGCTTCACGCTGGTAGGTGGCGCGCACGTTGAACAGCCACGGGTGCACCGGCTGGTGCAACACCATCGCACCGGTCGAGGGGCCGATGAGGGGCACCTTGTTCTCGGTGAGCAAGGGCATGATCGCCTGCGTGTGGGGCGTGCCGCGGTTCAGGAAGAGGCAGACCACGCCGCCGTCGATCAGCTGCTTGGCGTTGGCGGCGGTGAGCTTGGGGTCGAACTTGTCGTCGAGAGAAATGAGCTCGATCTGCGCGCCGGCCACACCACCGCGCGCATTGACGGCGTCGAAGTAGAGCTTGGCGCCGTCGGTGGCTTCTTTCACCGAGGCGGCCACCGCGCCGGAGAAACCTGCCGTCTGGCCAATCTTGATCTGGGCCCACGCCGTGGCGCCGCACAAGCACAAGCTCAAGCCCAGGACACACAACTGCAGCAATCTCTTCATCGACGCCTCACTGTGAGAGAACGTTGAATGGTAGATGCCGATCACGTTTGTCGATTGGTGAAACTACGATCCGTTGCGATTCACCGATGCAAAGTAGCGGCTTGTGTGACGTAGTCGTCGCTATGGCGTGTCGACCGGACCCGGTCAGCGGCGGAAGGTGCCTTCGGCCGTCACCATCGACAGGTCGGCGTAGTCGAGGCCGGTGTGGTCGGTGGGGCTGAAGCTCACCTCCAGGCCGCCGATGTCGACGCGGTTGAAGCCGTCAAGCGCCTTCTTGATGCTCGCCCGGGTGATGTCCTTGTTGCTGCGCCTGAGTGCGGCCACCAGCACCTTGGCGGCGGCAAAACCTTCGAGCATCTGCGGCGTGAGTTCGGGCAGGTTCTTGGCCTGGGCCAGGCGCGAAGCCTCGGCCGCCATCGACACCTTGAGCGAGCGCGCCGACGGGAACACCTGGCTGATGATCAGACCCTGGGCGTTTTCGCCCATCGACTTGATGAAGCCCGCCGAGGCGTTGGGCGACAGCGTGGCGACGGTCGCGCGTGAGCCGGCGGCGCGCAGCGCTTTCACACCTTCGACCACCGCGGTGCCAGTGCCGATGAACAGGATCGACAGCGGCTGGGCCGCCACGACCTTGGGCACCAGGGCCGCGAAGTCGGGCTTGGCGCGGTCAAAGATCTGGTGCGTGGCGGGCTGTTTGCCCAACTCCTTGAACACCTTCAATGCGCCGGCGGCGGCGTCGGTGCCGAAGGAGTCGTTCACCTGGATCAAGGCCACGCGTTCGGCGCCGGCCATGGCGAGGTGGCGTGTCACGTGTTCGGCTTCACGCTGGTAGGTGGCACGCACGTTGAACACCCACGGGTGCACCGGTTGGTGCAGCGCCATCGCCCCGGTCGATGGGGCGATCAGCGAGATGCGGCCTTCGGTCAGCAGCGGCATGATGGCCTGCGAGTGAGGCGTGCCGCGGTTCAGGAACAGCGCGACGATCTTCGGGTCGGCGATCAGTTTCTTGGCGTTTTCGACTGCGACGGCGGGGTCGAATTTGTCGTCCAGCGACACCAGCTCGATGGTCTGCCCGTTGACGCCGCCTTCGGCATTCACCGAGTCCAGGTAGAGCTTGGCACCATCGGTGATTTCTTTCACGCCGGCGGCCGCAGCACCGGTGAAACCGGCGGTCTGTCCGACCTTGATCTGCGCCATGCACAGGCCGGGCAACATCAGGCCGGCGATGGCCACGGCAACGATATGTCTGGCATTCATCAAAACGCTTCTCCGAGTGGTGAATGAGCTGGCTTGGGGCTCGCTCGAAACCGTAAGCTTTGTGTCAGGGATGTCGCTGGGTTGATTGTCACGGTCGCCTCCTTCTTTTAGGGGATGACGCATCCAAAAAACCACGGTAACGAAGCGAAACACGGCGCAATTCTGTGTTGGGTTGCGGACGCATCTGCACAGCCATCCAAATAAAGTTCACCTGCACACCAATAGTTCACGAATCGTGTGTTGCGCGGGCCATTCTTTCCGTGTGAACCCGCACGCGACGGCGCAAGAAGTGCGTGATCGAAGGCTCAAACGGACTCAAGCCAAGTGACATATTCGGCAACCCACGGGCCCATGCGAAGCCTGAAACAATGCGCCGGCAGGCAAATGACAGGAGGCTTCACCATGAAGTGGTTGCGGTTCAAGCAAGGCGCGCGGGAAGGTTTTGGCACGCTGCAGGGTGAAGAGGTGAGCGTGCACGAGGGCGACTTGTTCGGCGCCTCGCAGCCCACCGGCGAGCGTGTGGCCGTGGCCAGCCTGGAGTGGCTCACACCGTGTGTGCCGGCCAAGATGATCGGGTTGTGGAACAACTTCAACGCGGCGGCCGAGAAGAATGGCTGGGCCCGGCCGGCCGAGCCGCTGTACTTCTTGAAAGCATCAAGCAGCTTGGCGGCCCACGGCCAGGCGATCCAAGCGCCGGCCCATTACGACGGGCGTGTGGCCTACGAGGGCGAGCTGGCGCTGGTGATCGGCCAAGCAGCGCGAGCGGTCAGCGTGGAGGCGGCGCCGTCGCACATCTTCGGCTACACCTGCGCCAACGACGTGACGGCGATGGAGCTGATCGCCCGCGACCCGAGCTTTCCGCAGTGGGCGCGGGCCAAGAGCTTCGACACCTTTGGCGTGTTCGGCCCGGTGATCGAGACCGACTTCGATTTCTCGAAGGCCCTGCTCCGCACGCGTGTGGGTGGGCGCGAGCGGCAGAACTACCCGCTGTCGGACATGACCTTCTCGCCCGCCGAGCTGGTGTCGCGCATCTCGCACGACATGACATTGCAGCCGGGCGACGTGATCCTGTGCGGCACCTCGCTCGGCGTGTTGCCGATGAAGCCCGGCACCGAGGTCGAGGTCGAGATCGATGGGATCGGGGTGTTGAAGAACCTCTACGGCTGAAGCGCAGGGCTCAGACCGGCTGTACCGCCAGCTTGCCCTTGCTGTCACCGAGCGTCTTGCCCAGCAACATCGCCGCCGCGTAGATCGCGTTGATGGTTGGCGTGGGCGTGTCGGTGATGCGGCCCAGCTCGACCACGCTGCCGACCAGCGCTTCGAGCTCGAGCGCGCGGCCGGCTTCCACGTCTTGCAGCATCGAGGTCTTGTGCGCGCCCACGGCTTCGGCGCCGGCGATGCGCTTGTCGAGCGAGATCTTGAACTCGACGCCGAGCTTCTCGGCCACGGTCTGCGCCTCGCGCATCATGCTGGCGGCCAGCTCGCGTGAGGCCGGGAAGCGGCAGATGTCTTCGAGCGTGGCATGGGTCAGCGCACTGATCGGGTTGAAGCTCAGGTTGCCCCACAGCTTGACCCAGATCTCTCCGCGGATGTCTTTGCTGACCGGCGACTTGAAGCCCGCCTTCATCATGGCTTGCGACAGCGCCTCGATGCGCGCGCTGCGGCTGCCGTCGGGCTCACCGAGCGTGAAGCGGTTGCCTTCGATCACCTTGACCACACCGGGTGCGATGAGCTCGGCCGCCGGGTAGACCACGCTGCCGATCACCCGCGCGGGCTCGATGTGCGAGGCGATCACGCCGCCGGGGTCGACACTCTCCAACTGGCGGCCTTCATACGGGCCGGCGAGCTTGTGGAAGTACCACCAGGGCAGCCCGTTGATCATGGTCACGACCACGGTCTCCGGCCCGAAGAGCGCGCGCAGATCGGGCAATACGTCTTTGACCTGATGCGCCTTCAGCGTCAGCAGCACCGCGTCTTGCGGGCCGGCGTCGGCCATCGCCTGCACGGCGCGCACGTTCGCGGCGTGCTGCTCGCTGCCGTCTTCCAGGATCAGCTTGAAGCCGTTGGCGTTGATGGCCGCGAGGTTCTTGTTGCGCGCGATGAACATTACGTCTTCACCGGCGAGCGAAAGCTTGGCACCGAGGTAGCCGCCAATCGCGCCCGCACCGACCACGGCGATCTTCATGCGGCGTTCTCCCGCTCCTTCAGCAGCCTGCGAGCGGTGCCCAACACCGGCGACAGCAGCATCAGGACCGCCAGGCCGGCAATGCCACCCACCAGCCAGTTCGACCAGAAGATGGAAAGGCTGCCTTGCGACAACAGCATCGACTGCCTGAAGCTCGCCTCGGCCATGTCGCCCAGCACCAGCGCCAGCACCAGCGGCGCCAGCGGGTACTTGAGCTTCTTGAACAGGTAGCCGACCACGCCGAACACCATCATCATCACCACGTCGAACATCGAGCTGTGCACCGTGTAGGCGCCGATGGCACAGATGACGACGATCACCGGCGCGATCACCGAGAACGGGCTGCGCAGGATCGCCGCCCAGAACGGCACGGTCGTCAGCACCACCAGCAAGCCGACGATGTTGCCGAGGTACATCGAGGCGATAAGGCCCCAGACGAAGTCTTTCTGCTCGATGAAGAGCATCGGCCCGGGTTGCAGGCCCCAGATCAGCAGGCCGCCCAGCAGCACCGCCGCCGTGGGCGAGCCGGGGATGCCGAGCGTGAGCATGGGCAGCAGCGCCGAGGTGCCGGCCGCATGGGCAGCGGTCTCGGGCGCGAGCACGCCTTCGATCTGGCCCTTGCCGAAGCTCTGCGGGTCTTTCGACATGCGCTGTGCCACGCCATAGCTCATGAACGAAGCGGGTGTGGCGCCGCCGGGGGTGATGCCCATCCAGCAGCCGATGGCGGTGGAGCGCAGGAAGGTCAGCCAGTAGCGCGGCAGCTCGCGCCAGGTTTGCAGCACCACGCGGGCGTTGATGCGCGCGCTCTTGCCTTTGAAGGCCAGGCCTTCTTCCATGGTGAGCAAGATCTCGCCGATGCCGAAGAGGCCGATCACGGCGATGAGAAAGTCGAAGCCCTTGAGCAGGTCGGTCACGCCATAGGTCATGCGCAGCTGGCCGGTCACGGTGTCCATGCCCACGGCGGCGAGCGCAAAGCCGAGCATCATCGCGGCGATCACCTTGGCGGGTGGTTCCTTGCTCATGCCGACGAAGCTGCAGAAGGTGAGCAGCTGCACCGCAAAAAATTCGGCCGGCCCGAACTTGAGCGCGAACTTGGCCAGCAGCGGCGCAAGGAAAGTGATCAGCACCACGGCGAACAGCGCACCGACGAACGACGAGGTGAAGGCTGCCGTCAAGGCCTGCGCGGCCTTGCCTTGCTGCGCCATCGGGTAGCCGTCGAAGGTGGTGGCCACCGACCAAGGCTCACCAGGGATGTTGAACAGGATCGAGGTGATGGCCCCGCCGAACAGCGCACCCCAGTAGATGCACGACAGCATGATGATGGCCGACGTGGGGTTCATCGTGAAGGTGAGCGGCAGCAGAATCGCGATGCCGTTGGCACCACCCAGCCCCGGCAGCACACCGATCAGCACACCGAGCGTGATGCCCACGAGCATGTAGACGATGTTGGGCAGTGTGAGTGCCACGCTGAAGCCGTGCATCAGGTTGTTGATTTCTTCCATCAAAACCCCAACAGTCGTTCGATCGGGCCCTTGGGCAGCTGCACCAGGAACCAGCGCTCGAACACGAGGAAGAACGCCAGCGGCACCCCCACCGACACCACCGCCGTCACCGGCCAGCCAAATTTGCCGTAGCGCCGCATGAAGTAGGCGATCAACACCAGCGACGACAGGTAGATGCCCAGCAAGGCGATACCGCCCACGTAGACCACCATCGGGATCAGCATGGCGAACACGGTCTTCAACTGCGAGCGCTCGGCAAACACCGGGCTCGGCTGGCGCCAGCGCAGCAGCGTCGAGACGAACACCGTGCCGCTCGAGGCCAGCAGCAAGAGCCCGATGTAGAACGGAAAGTAGCCGGAGCGCGGCCCGTCGTCAGCCCAGCCGATGCCCACGCGCAGGCTGTCGGCGATCACCATCCCGGCCACCAGCAGCAGGAAGGCGGCCACGGCCAGCTCGGGCCCGCGTGTGCTCGGGCCGGCTGGTGAGGTGGTGTCGGTGTTGTCTTCGGTGGGGCTGCTCATGGCGATCAGTTGGTCGCCATGAACCCGGCTTCTTTCATCAGCAGGCGGTGGATGTGCTCGTTCTTGCCCAGCCAGTCAACGAACTCGGCGCCCTTCAGGTTGGTCTGCCGGAAGGCACCCTTTTCCATGAACTCTTTCCACTCGGGCAGGGCGCGCAGCTTGTCGAACAGGGCGTTGTAGTAGGCAACCTGGTCGGGCGTGGCGCCGGGTGTCATGAACACGCCGCGCAGCATCAGGTAGCTCACACGCAGGCCCACCGAGCCGCAGGGCGGCACGTCGGCCCACGACTCGGTGGCTGTGAGCTTGGTGGTGTAGGGCAGCTTTTCCTTGTCCATCACGCACAGCGGGCGCAGCTTGCCGGCGCGCCAGTGAGATTCGGCTTCGATCGGGTTGTTGACGGTGGAGTCGATGTGCTTGCCCACCAGTTGCACGGCCACGTCGCCGCCGCCCTTGAAGGGCACGTAGATCATCTTCTTGCCGAGCGTGTTTTCCAGCAGCACGGTGATGATCTGGTCTTCTTGCTTGGAGCCGGTGCCGCCCATCTTGAAGGTCTTGTCGGGCGCGGCCTTGACGGCGGCCATGAAGTCCTTGGCGTTCTTGTGCGGCGAGTCGGCGTTGACCCACAAGATGAACTGGTCGAGCGCCAGCATCGACACTGGCGTCAGGTCGCGCCAGTTGAAGGGCACGCCGGTGGCCAGCGGGGTGGTGAACAGGTTCGAGAGCGTGATGACGATCTTGTGCGGGTTGCCCTTGTCGCCCTTCACGTCGAGGAAGCCCTCGGCGCCCGCACCACCGGCCTTGTTGACCACGATGATCGGTTGCGCCGTGAGCTTGTGCTTGGCCGCCATGCCCTGGATGAAACGCGCCATCTGGTCAGCGCCACCGCCGGTGCCGGCGGGCACCACGAACTCGATGGGCTTGGTGGGTTCCCAGGCGGCGAGGGCAGGGGCGGTGGCCGTTGCAGCGGCCAGGCCGAAGGTGGCGATCACGGTGTGCAGCTTGAATCTCATCACGTCGAACCTCGTTGCTAGTAGATGGACAGGAAAATTCTGAACCGTTGTGACGGGGTCACAGACCGAGCTTCTGCGCCAGCCCGATGCGTTGCAGCTTGCCGGTGGCGCCCTTGGGGATCTCGTCCATGAACAAGATCTTCTTGGGCACCTTGTAGTCTGCAGCGCGTTTGGCCACGAAGTCTTGCAGCTCGCGGTCGGTGGCCGACGCGCCCTCCTTGAGCACCACCACGGCAGCCACTTCTTCGCCTAGCTTGGGGTGGGGCATGCCGAAGCACACCACCTGCGCCACCGCGGGGTGGTCCATCAGGATTTCATCGACCTCGCGCGGGCTCACCTTCTCGCCACCGCGGTTGATGATTTCCTTCAGGCGACCGGTGATGCTGATGTAGCCGTCACTGTCTTTCGTGCCCTGGTCGCCGGTGCGAAACCAGCCGTTCAGGAAACCTTCGGCATTGGCCTTCGGGTTGTTCTCGTAGCCCGCCGTGACGTTGGGGCCCTTGATGACGATCTCGCCAATCTCGTTGGCGCCGAGCAGCGCGCCGTCTTCGCCCATGATCTGCACCTCGGGGCCGGCAGACAAGCCCACTGTGCCGGGTTTGCGTGACAGCGGGGGCAGCGGGTTCGAGGCCATCTGGTGGGTGGCCTCGGTCATGCCATAGGCTTCGATCAGGGGCGACTTGAAGATTTCTTCGAGCTCCTTGATGACCTGCGGCGGCATCGACGAGCTGGAAGAGCGCAAGAAGCGCAACGGGTTGCGCGTGATCACGT
Organism: Rhizobacter sp.; assembly: GCA_014380155.1. Taxonomy (GTDB): domain Bacteria; phylum Pseudomonadota; class Gammaproteobacteria; order Burkholderiales; family Burkholderiaceae_C; genus Rhizobacter. The sequence goes on from JACMKJ010000502.1 coordinate 11,851, forward strand.
CGGCATTGCCCTTGGCGCGGCCCACGATGGCCTGGTGCATGGTGGGCACGGCGGTGTACCAGGTGGGCTTGGCTTCATCCATCCAGGTGAAGAACTTCAGTGCGTTGAACCCCGGCGTGCAGAAGACTTGCGAGCCGGCCGAGAGCGGCGCCAGCACGCCGGCGATCAGGCCGTGAATGTGGAACAGCGGCATGATGTTCAGGCCGATGTCCTTGGCTGTCAGCTGTAAGGTGTTGCAGATGTTCTGTGCCGAGGCACACAGGTTGCCCACCGACAGCGGCACGATCTTGGGGCGCGACGTGGTGCCCGAGGTGTGCAGCACCATGCCCACGTCGGCGGCTTGCGAAAAGCCGCCGTTGGCCGCGGCGGTGACGGCGCCGGCATCACGTGCCTGCAGCGTGAAGCTGCCAGCCGGGGCGCCCGCAGGCACCAGCAGGTCGACCACGCGCACACCGAGCTTTTGCGCCACGCCGATGGCGGGTGAGACGCTGCCTTGTTCGACGATCAGCACCTTGGCGTTGAGGTCGGAGAGGTAGAACTCGAACTCGTCGGCGCGGTAGGCCGGGTTGAGCGGTGCGCTGGTCGTGCCCGAGGCGCAGGCCATGTAGCAGGTGGCCATCTCGGGGCCGTTGTTCAGTACGATGCCGACGCGGTCGTTGCGGCCCACCCCCAGCGCGTTGAGGCTGGCCAGCGTGCTCGCGATGAGTGCGCGCAGCTCGCGGTAGGTGAGGGCGGGGCGGCCAGGGGCCGAGATGGCGATGGCGGTGTCAGCCCCGCCGGCCAGCAGCTGCTGGAGTGTGGTGTGCATGGCAGTCCTCGGGCAGCCACGCGGTGGCGGCCGCCTCAGTCAGTTCGTCGGATGAAAAGCATTATCCGTGCGCAGCACGCGCGTGCCGGCCAGCCCGCGGGAAGTGAATTCCCTGATAGGCACCGAAGACACCCACACAAAACGGTCACAGACCCAACCAGGCCCCGATGCTCAGCATGTCGGCCTGGCTGTAGGGCGCAAAGCCGGTGTACTTGGTGGGTTCGAGTTTTTTCTTGCCTTCGTCGGTGGTGTCGAGGCCCAGCAGGTAGTCACGCACCTTGGCGGCCTGGTCGGGCGTCAAGTTGGGGCTGGCGATCACGTGCTTGATGGGAACCGGCCGCGATTTGGCGAGTATCTTGCCGCCTTTGGTCTGCCAAGCCTTGATCACACCACCGGAGGCGGTGGCGCCGGCCTTGGTGAGGTTGTTGTCGACGAAGAAGGGCACGGCGTCTTGGTAGCGGGTGTGGACGTATTTCACCTGCTGCACGTCGGCGCCCATGGCGTCGCGCAGGGTGGCGCGCACCATCCAGGCGGTGATGGAGTCTTCATCGGGCAGGCCCAGCGAGTTGGTTTTCAAGTCGGCCAGCGTCTGTATCGGTGAATCGGGTTTGACGAGGAAGTTGGCCGTGTATTGCTGGAAGCCCTTGGTCACGACCAGCAGTGTGTAGCCGCTGTTTTTAATGGCCTCGATCGACAGGTGCGCGGGGTGGACCATCGCCAGGTCGTACTGCTTGGCGGCCAGGCCGCGGCGCAGGCTGGGGTAATCGGCCACCGGCTCGATGGTCACAGGCTGCTTCAACAGCTTGCTCAAGTCGGCCGCGATCGCGGTGTACTTGGCACGGATCTCGTCGTTGGTGGTGCGGTAGGTCACACCTTCGTTGATGGCGAACACCAGCGCGTGGCTGCAAGTGCTGGCCACGGCCAGCAGGGCACCGGCAATGGCACTCAGAAAGGTCGTACGCATGGGGATGAAACAGGAAGTGAAGGCTGTAGCGTAAGGCGAATCAGGGTAGGCCCTGTGTCGGGGTGCAACGTTTTTCGAAAGCGGTGTTATTTCTCGAATCCCCTTGTTGGCTGCTTGGCAGGAGCAGGCTCCTAGAATTTCTGCCCCTCTCGTCCGCGTGCCTTCCCCATGACCTCTGGACTCATCCGCATCCGCGGCGCCCGTCAGCACAACCTCAAGAACCTCGATCTCGACATTCGCACCGGTGAGATGACGGTGGTGACCGGCCCCAGCGGCTCCGGCAAGTCCAGCCTGGTGTTCGACACGCTGTATGCCGAGGGGCAGCGCCGCTACGTCGAGACATTCAGCGCCTACGCCCGGCAGTTTCTCGATCGCATGGACCGGCCCGCGGTGGATCGGGTGGACGGCGTGCCGCCTGCCATCGCGATCGACCAGACCAACCCGGTACGCACCTCGCGCAGCACGGTCGGAACCATGACCGAGTTGAACGACCACCTGAAGCTGCTGTACGCGCGCGCCTCGGAGCTGTTCGACAAGAAGACCGCGCAGCGGGTGCGCCACGACTCGCCGGAAACGATCTACGCCGAGCTGATGCAGCGCACGAAAGAGAGCGACCCGCGCCTGGTGTTCACTTTCCCGGTGGAGCTGCCGGCCAACACCAGCAGCGAAGAAGTGGAGCAGTGGCTGGCCGCCAGCGGCTTCACCAAGGTGCAGGCCGAGCGTGAAGTGGCTTCACCCACCGGCCCGCGCAAGCTGCTCGACGTGGTGGCCGATCGGTTCCGCATCCAGGGCATCGAGAAGGTGCGCGCGGTCGAGGCCATCGAGACGGCGCTGAAGCGGGGCAGCGGGCGCGTCAACATTTACGTGTTGGCAGAAAACGCCGAGCCGGTGCTCTGGCGCTACTCCACCGGCCTGCACTGCCCAGACAGCGACATCCGCTACCAGGACCCGCAGCCCTCGCTGTTCTCCTTCAACTCCGCCATGGGCGCGTGTGAAACCTGTCGTGGTTTTGGCCGTGTGATCGGTGTCGACTACGGCCTGGTGATCCCCGACCACCGCAAGACCTTGCGCGCGGGGGCCATCAAGACCTTGCAGACGCCCGCCTGGAAAGAGAACCAGGACGACCTCATGCGCTACGGCGCCGAAGCCGGCATCCCGCGTGACACCGCGTGGTCGCAGCTCACCGAGGCCCAGCGCGACTGGGTCATCAACGGCTCGCCCAACTGGAACGGCAAGTGGGGCAAGCAGTGGTATGGCGTGAAGCGCTTCTTCGAGTACCTCGAATCCAAGGCCTACAAGATGCACATCCGCGTGCTCCTGTCCAAATACAGAAGCTACACACCGTGCCCTACCTGTGCCGGCGCGCGGCTCAAGACCGAAGCCTTGTTGTGGCGCATGGGCACCAAGGCCGACGCCGACGGCGCCATGCCGCCTGAAAAGCGTGTGATGCCCAGCGGTGTGGACTGGTCGCGCGCGCAGCTCGAAGCGCTGCCCGGCCTCACCGTGCACGACCTGATGTTGATGCCCATCGACCGCATCAAGAAGTTCTTCGACGGCATCTCGCTGCCGAGCGGCATGCTCGACGACGCGCTGAAGCTCTTGCTCGACGAGATCCGCACACGTTTGAAGTACCTCTGCGACGTCGGCATCGGCTACCTCACGCTCGACCGCCAGAGCCGCACGCTGAGCGGCGGCGAGGTGCAGCGCATCAACCTCACCACCGCGCTCGGCACCTCGCTGGTCAACACCATGTTCGTGCTCGACGAGCCCAGCATCGGCCTGCACCCGCGCGACATGAACCGCATCGTCGAGGCCATGCACCGGCTGCGCGATGCCGGCAACACGCTGGTGGTGGTGGAGCACGACCCTGCGGTGATGCTCGCTGCCGACCGCTTGATCGACCTGGGCCCCGGCCCCGGCGAGCGCGGCGGCCAGATCGTGTTCGACGGCACGCCCGAAGCCATCCGCAGCGCCGACACGCTGACCGGCGCCTACCTCGGCGCGCGCAAGCAGGTGGGCATGGGGATCAAGCGGCTGGTGACCGAGAGCACGCCCAAGCTCATCGTCGAAGGCGCACGCGACCACAACCTGAAGAACGTCACCGTCGAGTTCCCCTTGCAGCACCTGGTCTGCGTGACCGGCGTGTCGGGTTCGGGCAAGAGCACCCTGATGCAGGACGTGCTGTTCCCGGCG
>JACMKJ010000503.1 GCA_014380155.1 Rhizobacter sp.
CGCCTGCTGCCGCCAAGCGCGGCCGCTGCGTCAGCCTCGGCGCCGGTGTCGGTCCCGCCAGCGGCTGACGCACCGGTCGACCTCTCGCCCCTGCGCTCGCTGCAAGGCAAGTTCGACGTGCGCGTGGGCCAGTTCGCCTACCAGACCTACCGCGTGAGCGACGCGGCGTTCCTTGCCACGCTCGAAGGCGGCATGCTGCGGGTGAGCCAGCTGTCGGGCAAGACCTGGGGCGGCAGCTTGAATGCGACCGCCTTCGCCGACGCACGCGCCAGTCGCGTGGCGGTGAACGCCACCGCCAACAACGTCAACGTCAACGCGCTGCTGCAAGACGTCGCCAAAAAAGACGTGCTCGAAGGCACCGGCAAGGTCACGCTCGATGTCGAGAGCGCAGGCCGCAGCATCAACGAGCTGAAGTCGCGCCTGCAGGGCAAGGCGGCACTGCAGCTGCGTGACGGTGCCATCAAGGGCGTGAACCTCGCGAAGAGCCTGCGGCAGGCCAAGGCGACGCTCGGCATGAAGCAGGCCGACGAGCGTCAGAAAGCCCGTCAGACGGAGAAGACCGACTTCTCCGAGCTCACCGCCAGCTTCGTGATCGCCAACGGCGTGGCACGCAGCAACGACCTCGACGCCAAGAGCCCCTTCTTCCGCCTGGGTGGCGACGGAGCGCTCGACATCGGCAAGGGTGTCATCGACTACACCGCGCGTGCCACCGTCACCTCCACCACCAAGGGGCAAGACGGCGCCGATCTCGCTGCCCTCAAAGGCCTCACCATTCCCGTGCACCTGAGCGGCCCGTTCGAGGCGATGGACTGGCGCATCGAGTGGTCGGCCATCGCCGCGCAGGCGATCAAGACCGAAGTGGGCGCGCAGGTGAAGGACAAGCTCAGAGAAAAACTTGGCTTGCCCAGCGCTGCAAGTGCCGCCAGCGGCAGCAGCGATTCCGCTGCCATGAAAGACGCCGCCCGCGACAAGCTGAAAGAAAAACTCAAAGGGATCTTCAAGTGAGTGATGACAACCTGAGCGTGACGGTGACGGCCTTGAACGTCTATCCATTGAAAAGCTGCGCCGGTGTCGGCGTGTCGGAGGCCCTGCTGATCGAAACCGGCCTGGAGTTCGACCGCGCCTGGATGGTGGTCGATGCACAGGGCGAGTTCGTCACCCAGCGCGAGCTGCCGCGCATGGCGCTGATCCAGCCCACGCTCAAGCACACCGAGGTGGTGTTGCGCGCACCCGGCATGCTGGCCCTGCACCTGGTTATCGACGGCGTTGAAGGCCCGGTGCGGGTGAAGGTGTGGGGCGACGAAGTGGCCGCCTATGACATGGGCGACCTGGCGGCGCAGTGGTTCAGCGACTTTCTGGGCGAGAAGCTGCGCCTGGTGCGCTTCGACCCGGACCAGAAGCGCCTCTCCAACAAGAAGTGGACCGGCGACATCGAGGCCGAAAACGCCTTCAGCGATGGTTTCCCGATCCTCGTGATTTCAGAAGCCTCGCTCACCGAGCTGAACCAGCGCTTGAAAGAGCCGGTGACAATGGCGCGCTTTCGGCCCAACCTCGTGCTCTCAGGGCTCGACGCCCATGGTGAAGACCACCTCGACGAGATCCGCTTCGACACGCCCGAAGGCCCGGTGCGGCTGAAGCTCGTCAAACCCTGCGCGCGCTGCCCCATTCCCAACATCGACCCACTCACCGCCGAACCTGGCAACGAACCGGGCGACATGATGAGCACCTACCGCGCCAGTGCGCTGCTCGACGGCGCCATCTGCTTCGGCATGAACGCGGTGATCGTCGAGGGCATCGACTGCGGCCTGCGTGTGGGTCAGTCGGGCAGCGCCAGCTACAAGTTCGACTGATGAGCCGTCTACCCGCGTGGCAACTTTTTGCCGTTTGCGTGCTCACCTGGAGCACCACCTGGCACGCCATCACCTACCAGATCGGCGTGGCCTCGCCCGAGTTCGGCGTGGCCATGCGCTTCGGCCTCGCCGGGCTGTGCGTGCTGGGTTGGTGCGCGTGGCGCGGCGATCGGCTACGGCTGCCCTGGCGCGACCACGCCTGGCTCGCATTGCAGGGTGTATTTCTCTACGGCGTGTCGTACATCTGCGTCTACCACGCCGAGCGTCACCTGCCCTCGGGCCTGGTGGCGGTGGGTTACTCAGCCTCGCCGCTGGTGGCGGGCATCGGCGCACTGTGGCTCTTCAACACCAGGTTGAGCGCACGCTTCGTTGCCGGTGGCCTGCTGGGCCTGGCAGGGGTGGCGCTGATCTTCTGGCCCGAGTTCGGCAAGGCGCCTGAAGGCCAGGCAACGGCGCTGGGTGCGCTCTTCACCGTAGGCTCGGTGCTGCTTTCCACCGTGGGCAGCCTGGCGGCCAGCCGCAACCGCGAGCGTGGCTTGCCGATGTGGACCAGCCTCGGCTACGGCATGCTCTACGGCGCTGCCATCTGCATGGCGGTGGTGCTGGCCAGTGGGCAAAGCCTGGTGTGGCCCACCGCTGTGTCGTGGTGGGTGGCGCTGGTGTACCTGGCGCTCGCCGGCTCGGTGCTCACCTTCGCGTGTTACCTCACCCTGCTCGACCGCATCGGCGCCGGCCCGGCCGGCACCATCGGCGTGATGACACCGCTCTTGGCGCTGGTGGTCTCGATGCTGTTCGAGAACTACCGGCCCGATGCGCTGGCCGGTGTTGGCGTGCTGCTCGCGGTGGCGGGCAATGTGCTGATGCTCCGCCGCGCCGCGCCCGCACCCGCCATCAAGGCCGCGGTGGCAGCGGAATGAACTCGGTCTCGCCGGGCACACGCTCGAAGCGCTGAGCCGCCCAATCGTCGCCGGCCTGCACGATGCGCTCCTTGCGGCTGGAGACAAAGTTCCACCACATGAAGCGGTGACCCAGCGGCTCGCCGCCGATCAACATGACACGCGCGCCCTGCTCGGCCCGAAGCGCGGGCTCGTGGCCTTCGGGCAGCACCACCATCACACCCGCGGGCACCGGCTCACCATCGAGCGTGAAGGCGTTGTCGATGCTGTACAGCGCACGCTCCGGCGCGGAGTTTGGCACGGTGAGCGCGCCACCCACGGGCAGCGCCATGTCGATGTAGAGCGTGGGTGACAAGGTGGGCACCGGCGAGCTCAGGCCGAAGGCACTGCCGATCAACACCCGCACCGGAACACCTTGCACCTGCACCGATGGAATGGCGCCGGCCGGCGTGTGCGAAAAGCTCGGTGCGTCTTCTTCGTGCGCCGCCGGCAGCGCCGCCCACAGTTGCAGGCCGTGGCTGCGGCGGGTGGTCGAGCGCAGGTCATCGGGGGTGCGCTCTGAATGCACGATGCCGCGCCCCGCCGTCATCCAGTTGATGGCACCGGGCTCGATGCGCTGGGTCACGCCGGTGCTGTCGCGGTGCATCATCGCGCCCTCGAACAGGTAGGTCACCGTCGCCAGGCCAATGTGCGGGTGAGGGCGCACATCGTGGTTGTCGCTCGGCTGTGCGGTGATCGGCCCGAAGTGGTCGAAGAACAAAAACGGCCCGACGGCCTGGCGTTGTGCCGAGGGCAGCAGGCGGCGCACGGTGAACCCGCCGCCAAGATCTTTGCTGTGGGGGGTGAGGGTCAGCAGGGTCATAGGGGAGTCCGCAGTGAAGGTCTGCCCCGGATAATAGGCCGCGAGCTTCGCATGCCATGGACCGCCATGCCCCACGAACCGAAGACACCGCCCGACCCGCCGCCAACACCGGCCACCGTTCCGAAGATCACACTGGTCGCGCGCAGCACGGCCTTGTGGTTGTTCGTGCTCATCACCGCCAGCGCGGGCCTGATCGGGTCGGCCGAAGCGGTGCTGGGGCTGATCAGCCACTCCGACCGTGTCGCCTACCCGCTCCTGATGGCCTGGTTCGGTGGCCTGGCGGCGCTGGTGTGGCGACGGCCGCGCTCCCTGGTGTTGGCCCAGGGTCTGGGCTCGCTGGGGCTGTGCGTGTATTTTGTGGCCACCGTGAGCTACATGCTGCTGGTGGCCGACTCGTTCAGCATCTACAGCGCGGCCTCACTCACCTACTGGCTGCTCGGTGCTCACTTGCTGATCTACGCCACCTGGCCGCTGTGGCGCGCGCTCTTCTTGAGCCTGATGGTCGCGCTGCTCACGATGCTGCCCGTGATCATCGTCAACCTGCGCGGGCCGGTCTCGCCGGCATGGACCGAGACCCTGTGGCCGCTCTACATCAACTGCCTCGCCGCCCAGCTGTTCATGATTGCGGCGCTGTTCGGCATCACGCGCCAGCTGAGAAAGCTGGCGGTGTTGACCCCCGCCATCGACAGCCACTTCGACGCCCCCAACAGCCAACCGCTGACCGTCGATGACCTGGTCACGCGCCGCATGCGCGACCTGGAGTCGGCACGCGACCAGGCCGAGCAGGCCTCGCAGGCCAAGTCGCGTTTTCTTGCCGTGATGAGCCACGAGCTGCGCACGCCGCTGCACGGCGTGCTGGGCGCGGCCGACCTGCTGCGCGACCCTTCCCTGGCCGACCCGAACCGGC
>JACMKJ010000504.1 GCA_014380155.1 Rhizobacter sp.
AGCTCGGCGCCCGAGAGGTCGAGGATGTCTTCAATCAGGTCGAGCATGTGCTGCCCGCTGCTCATGATGACGCCGGCCCACTGGCGGTGTTTGGGGCTCAGCGTTTCGTCCATCTGGCTGAGCTGCGCAAAGCCGAGCACGGCGTTGAGCGGCGTGCGCAGCTCGTGGCTCACACGCGAGAGGAACTGCGTCTTGTTGTGGCTGGCGGCCTCGGCCACGTCGCGCTGCCGGCGGGCTTCTTCGATCTGGCGCCGGTTGGTGATTTCCATCACCACGCCACGCAGCTTGACGATCTCGCCTGCCTCGTTGCGCACCGCTTCGCCACGGGCTTCGAGCCAGCCCATGCTGCCGTCGGGCCGGCGGTATTCGACCTCCACGCCGTACGGCGCGCCCGTCTTGAGTGCACGCCGCACCGCAGCTCGCAGCGCCTCCCAGCTCTGCAGGGTGTACAGCTTGCCGTGTTCGTCGCCGAGGGGCGGCGGCTTTGTCGGGTCACAGCCGAGGATGGCGTAAAGCTCTTCCGACCAGACCGTGGTGTCGGTGGGCAGGTCCCACACCCAGCCGCCGATCTGCCCCAGCCGCTGGGCTTCGTGCAAGGCAATCTCGCTCTCGCGCAAGAGTTCGTAGGCGCGCGCACGCTCGGCCATCTCGGCACGCAACGCCTCCTCGGTCTTCTTGACCTTGGTGACCTCGGTGACCTGCACCGTGAAGCCGAGCACCTCGCCGTCGACGATGTCGGGCACGTAGTGCGCCAGGCTGTAGCGAACGACGCCGTCGGGTGCGGTGATGTGGCGCTCGAAGGTCTGCACTTCACCGCGCAGCGCAGCGCGGGCGTGCCGCTCGACGAGTGGCCAACGCTCACCCACCAGCTCGGGCATCGACGCGCCGATCAGCTGCTCGGGAGGCCGCTTGAACCAGCGCGCGTAGGCCAGGTTGGCAAAACGGCAGCGCAGGTCGCGGTCCCAGTAGGCGAGCAGCGAGGGAACATGGTCGACCAGGCGGCGGGCGTAGTAGGCGGCGTCATGCCCGGTGGTGTCGCTCATTGAACCCAGACTATCCCGACAAAGTGGCTTGTGTATCGGGGAGAACGAGGAGCACAGCGTGCTGCAATGCCCACCATATTCGACACCACCATGTCGCTCGAACCCACCCCCCACACCGCAGCGCCACCCACCACTGCGCTCGACATCCCGCTGCACCCATTGCGGCTGCACCAGTTGGGTGATTGGCTGCGCCTGGGTGTGCGTGATTTTTTGCGCGCGCCGTGGATCGGCCTGTTCTATGGCGCGAGTTTTGTGGCCATGGGCTGGGCGCTGATGGCGGTGTTCCAGCATGCCCCGGTCTATGTGCTCGCGCTGTCGGCGGGCTTTCTCCTGATGGGGCCGTTCATGTGCATGGGCCTGTACCGCGTGAGCCAGCAGCTGGAACGTGGTGAGGCGCCGCATTTCGTCGACTCGCTGCTGGCCTGGCGCACGCGCATCGGCACCTTGGCGATCTTCGGCTTTGCGCTGCTGGTGCTGGAGATGCTGTGGGGCCGCGCGGCGCTGGTGGTGTTTGCGGTCAGCTTCGACGGCATGCCCGATTTCAAGGGCTCGCTGCTCAAAGTGCTGGCGCTGGAACACATCGGCTTCGTGGTCGCCTACCTCGGCGTGGGCGCGCTCTTCGCCGGGCTGATCTATGCGGTGAGCGTGGTGTCGATCCCGATGATTCTCGATCGCCAGACCGACGCCATCACCGCCGCCCTCACCAGCCTGCGCCTGGTGTTCACGCAGACCTTCGTGCTGCTGTGTTGGGGTGCGCTGATCACCACGCTGGTGGTCGTGGCCTTGTTGCCGTGGTTCCTCGGCCTGCTGGTGGTCGGTCCGGTGCTGGGCCACGCCACCTGGCACGCCTACCGCGCGGCGGTGGGTGAGCTTCCGACCTCGCCCACGCCGACACCGGCTCCCTGAGAACACACCTTGCTCGCGCTCAAGTTGCTGCTCGTCCCGGCGTTCCTGTTGCTCGTGTCGCTGGCCGGCAAACGTTGGGGTGCCTCGGTGGCGGGCTGGCTGGCGGGTCTGCCGGTGGTGGCCGGGCCGATTCTTTTCTTTCTGGCGCTGGAGCGCGGTGCGGTGTTTGCCGCGGGCGCGGCGGCGATGTCGCTGTCGGCGGTGCTGGCCTCGGTCGCGTTCAGCGTGGCGTATTCGCATGCGGCCCACCGGCTGCCGTGGCCGGTGGCGCTGATCGTGGGGCTGCTGGCCTGGAGCGTGGGCGCGTTCGGTCTTTCGATGCTGCCCACGTCGGCACCGCTTGCGTTGGCGATTTCGCTGCTCACGCTGCTGATCGCGCCGCGCCTGTTTCCCGCCGCGCGGGTGCAAGCCAGCGCGCGCCCCATCGGCACCATCGAGCTAGCCTGCCGCATGGGCGCCGGCGCCGCACTCACGCTGGGCGTGACCTGGGTGGCCGCCAGCGTGGGGCCGGCGTGGAGCGGGTTGC
>JACMKJ010000505.1 GCA_014380155.1 Rhizobacter sp.
AAGCTCACCCGCACCGAGCCGGCTGGGCGGTTGTACTTGATGGCATTGGAGAGCAGGTTGAGCAGAACCTGCTCCACCGCGCGTGCATCGGCCTGGGCCCAGTGCGCGCGCTTCGGCGGCGCTGCCAGGCGCACGCCGGCGCTGTCGGCCAGCGGCTGGATCAGCGAGAAGCAGGTCTGCAGCGTGGCCGCCAGGTTGACCGGCGAGCGCTGCAGCGAGAAATCTTCCTGCTCGATGCGCGCCAGGTTGAGCATGTCGTTGATCAGCTCCAGCAGGTGGCGCCCGGCGCGCAGCACGCTGTCAAGGCGGCGCGCCTGGTCGGGCGCCAGCGATTGCACACGGTCGATGGCCATGAGCTGCGCAAAACCCAGGATGCCGTTGAGTGGCGTGCGCAGCTCGTGGCTCACGCGCGAGAGAAATTCGCTCTTGGCGCGGCTGGCGCGTTCGGCGGTTTCCTTGTCGCTGCGCAACTGTTCGTGCGCTGCTTGTTGGGTGACGTCGCGGCAGGTGCCGACCATGCCGATCACGCGCTGTGCGCTGCCCAGGGTGCAGCGCGCAAAGATCTCCAGCGTGGCCTCAACGTCGTCGGTGCGCTGCAAGCGGTAGCGGGCTTCGAGCATGCCGCCGGTGGCCAGCGCCTGCTCCAGCCGCGCTTGCACGCCATACCGGTCGTCGGGGTGGACGGCCGCCAGCCAATCGGTCAACGGGTAGTGCGGCTGCGGGAACTTGAGCCCGTGGTTGGCGCAGGCGCGGGCGTCGAAGTTCATCAGCCCGCGCTCGAGGTCGAGCTCGGCGATGCCGATGCCGGCGGCTTCGGCGGCCAGGCTCCAGCGCTCTTCGCTGCTGCGCAGCGCGAGCTCGATCTCCTTGCGCGCGGTCACGTCGGACGAAAAGCCGTGCCACAGCGTGCCGCCGGCCGGATGTCGCTCGGGCACGGCGCGGGTTTCGATCCAGCGCACCACGCCATTGCGCACGATGCGGAACTCGCGTTGCCACGGCGTCAGCGCACGCGAGGCGGCGACCAGGCTGGGCATGTAGCCGGGTTTGTCGTCGGGGTGCAGCATGCGGCAGACCGCGTCTTTGTCGCCACCGTCATCGTTGCGTGGCGGCTCGGCACCGAAGAGTTCGCGTGAGGCATCGCTGGCGTAGGTGTAGCTGGTGTTGCCGTCGGGCTGCAGCCACAGCTGGAAGATCACACCCGGCACCTGCGACGAGAGCTTGCGCAGCAGCTCGGCCTGCGCGTGGGTGCGGCGCTCGGTGGCGATGTGTGCCGACACGTCTCGAGCGGTGCCGCGGTAGCCGCTGAACTCGCCTTGGGCGTCGAACACCGGCACCGCGCTGCGCGACACCTGGAGCGTGCCCCGCGGCGTGAGCTTGTCGGTGATGACGCGGGTGATCGGCTGGTGCCGCTGCAGCAGCGCGTGCAAGTTGCGCCCGCCGCCCAGCGGTGCGCCCAGGTTGTCGAGCAGCGGCGAGTCGGCGAGGGCTTCTCCTCGCATGTCCCCGGGCGGCAAACCCGTCACCGCTTCAAAGGTGGACGAGACCCAGGTGTAGCGCAGCTGGGCGTCGGTTTCCCACATCCAGTCGCCCGAAGCGCGGGCGAAGTCGAGCAGGCGTGCACGCTCGTTTTCGGCGGGTGGTGTGTGCAGGCGCGTGCTCAGCAGTTCGCTGGCGACCCAGGCCAGCCGGCGCAGGCTGTCGTGCTGCTCAGCCGTCAGGCTGCGCGGCCGCGGGTCGATCACGCACAGGGTGCCGAGGATGGCGCCATCGACCCGCAGCGGCTCGCCGGCGTAGGCGCGCACGTGCGGCATTCCGGTGACAAATGGGTTGTTGGCAAAGCGCGGGTCGCGTGTGGCGTCAGGCACTTCAAACATGCCGTCGTTCAGCAGCGCGTGGTTGCAGAACGAGATGGCGCGCGGGATCTCGCGCACCGGAAGGTCATCCCAGCCGTGCACGGCCTTGAACCATTCACGATCGGCGTCGACCAGGCTGACGACGGCGATGGCGCTGCCCGTCAACTGCGCCGCACATTGCGCGAGGGTGTTGAAGCTCTCTTCGGGCGCGGTGTCGAGAATGCCTGCCGCGTGCAGTGTGGCCAGCCGGTGTGATTCGTCAGCGTGCAAGGGCGCAGGCGGCATGTCGAGTGGGGCGGGGAGGGTGGAGCCCGAATTGTCGGGCTGCGGGAATGTAGTGCAAGCCCATGTTGCTTGCCAATAGAGGCAAGTTCGCATGGGTCATGCTGCGTTGCAACGAGCCGGAGTTCGCGGGGTCTCAGCGCAGCAGCGGCTTCAGATAGCGCCCTGTGTAGCTCGCTGCGTTGGCGGCCACGTCTTCCGGTGTGCCTGTCGCAACCACCGTGCCACCACCGGCGCCGCCTTCCGGGCCCATGTCGATCAGCCAGTCGGCGGTCTTGATGACGTCGAGGTTGTGTTCGATCACCACGATGGTGTTGCCAGCGTCCCGCAACTGGTGCAGCACGCGCAACAAGAGGTCGATGTCGGCAAAGTGCAGGCCGGTGGTGGGCTCGTCCAGTATGTAGAGCGTGCTGCCGGTGTCGCGTTTGGAAAGCTCCAGCGCAAGCTTTACACGCTGCGCTTCGCCGCCCGAGAGGGTGGTCGCGCTCTGGCCGAGGCGGATGTAGCCCAGGCCCACGTCGAGCAGGGTCTGCAGCTTGCGCGCGATGTTGGGCACGGCGGAGAAGTAGCCGAAGGCGTCTTCGACCGTCATGCCGAGCACGCCGGTGATGTGTTTGCCCTTGTAGAGGATCTCCAGCGTCTCGCGGTTGTAGCGCGCGCCGT
>JACMKJ010000506.1 GCA_014380155.1 Rhizobacter sp.
GCGCGAGTGCTCCATTCAACGCCGCCACCAGAAGGTGATCGAAGAGGCGCCCAGCCCCTTTCTCGACGAGGCCACACGCAATGCCATGGGCGAGCAGGCCGTGGCGCTGGCCAAGGCCGTCAACTACCAGTCGGCCGGCACGGTGGAGTTTGTGGTCGGCAAGGACCAGAGCTTTTATTTTCTGGAAATGAACACCCGGCTGCAGGTGGAGCATCCTGTCACCGAGTGCATTACCGGGCTCGATCTGGTGGAGCTGATGATCCGCGTGGCTGCGGGCGAGAAACTGCCCTTCAAACAAGACGAGATCAAGCGCGAAGGCTGGGCGATGGAATGCCGCATCAATGCGGAAGACCCGTTCCGCAGCTTCCTGCCGTCGACCGGCCGGCTGGTGAAGTACGCGCCGCCGCCCGAAGCCGACGGTGTGCGCGTGGACACCGGGGTGTACGAGGGTGGCGAGATCCCGATGTACTACGACTCGATGATCGCCAAGCTCATCGTGCACGGCAAAGACAGGCTCGACGCCATCACCAAGATGCGCCAGGCGCTGAATGCGTTTGCCATCCGTGGCATCAGCTCCAACATCCCGTTCCAGGCGGCGCTGCTGGCGCACCCGAAGTTTGTGGCGGGCGACTTCAACACCGGTTTCATCGGCGAGCACTATGGCAAAGGATTCACCGCCGAGGCCGTGCCGCATGAGGACCCGGTGTTCTTGCGCGCTCTGGCGGCTGTGGCCAACCGCCGGCACCTGGAGCGCGCCACCCGCATCAGTGGGCAGATGCCGGGGCACGAGTTCGAGATCGGCAGCGAGTTCGTCGTTGTGACCGACCTGGGCGAGGGGCGTATCGAGCAAATGCCTGTCAGCGTCGTGCCGCAGGGTGCAGGCTTCGACGTGAACATTGGCGACAAGACTTACCGCATCGGCTTCCAGTCACCGCTGCGCGACATCGTGATCCGAGGCACCTTCGACGGCGAAGCCTTCTGTGCGCAGATCGAGCGTGTGGGCCTGTCGTATCGCATTGCGCACAACGGCACGCAGATCGAGGCCAAGGTGCTCACGCCGCGCGCGGCGCAGCTCAATGTGTTGATGCCGTTCAAGGCACCACCCGACTTGTCGAAGTTCTTGCTCTCGCCGATGCCAGGCCTGCTGGTCGACGTGGCCGTGGCGCCGGGTCAGAAGGTGCTGGCGGGCGAAAAGCTGGCCGTCATCGAAGCGATGAAGATGGAAAACATCTTGCTCGCCACGCAAGACTGCGTGGTGTCCAAAGTGTCTGCCAGCAAGGGTGAAAGCCTCTCCGTCGATCAAGTCATCATCGAGTTCCAATGAAAACGCTGCGTCCCTTCAAGGTGCTGGGCATCCAGCAAGTGGCTATCGGCGGGCCGAGCAAGGACCGGCTGCGCACGCTGTGGATCGACAAGCTGGGGCTCGAGGTCACCGGCAACTTTGTCAGCGAGCGTGAGAACGTCGACGAAGACATCTGCGCCATGGGCAAGGGTGCCTTCAAGGTCGAGGTCGACCTGATGCAACCACTCGACCCCGACAAAAAGCCTGCGGTGCACACCACGCCGCTCAACCACATCGGCCTGTGGATCGACGACCTGCCGAAGGCGGTGGAGTGGCTCACGGCCAACGGCGTGCGCTTCGCCCCGGGTGGCATCCGCCAGGGTGCGGCGGGTTACGACATCTGCTTCGTGCACCCCAAGAGCAACGACGAGTTTCCGGTCGCGGGAGAGGGTGTGTTGATCGAGTTGGTGCAAGCGCCGCCGGAGATCGTGGCGGCGCTCGGCTGAATCAAGCGCCGGGTTGCGGCCCGTCGTAGCCTTCGATCACCACCAGGTCGGCGGTCGACACCGGCAGACGAATCTTGATGGCGGCCTGGTACTCCGGCGAGTGCCAGCAGTCGAGGGCCGCCTGGTAGCTCGGGAACTCGATCACCACGTTGCGGCTGCGGGCGGTGCCTTCCAGCACCTGGTGCTGGCCGGCGCGTGCCAGGAAGCGCGCGCCGTACTTTGCAAAGGGTGCGGCGTTGGCGGTCACGTACACCTTGTACTGCTCCAGGTCGGTGATGTCGACGCGCACGATCCAGTAGCCTTTGGCCATCAGAGTCTCCGGTGGGTTGTTCAAGCCCGCCACGGTACCGCAATAACGCCTTGGTGACAGACGAGGCGTTTGCTGCCGCAGACACTGCCACAAACACCAAGGAGAGCACCCATGCTGACCGGCCCGATTCTGCCGACGCTAATGCGCCTGGCACTGCCGAACGTGCTGGCCATGGGCTCGGCCACGGCGGTGGGCATTGCCGAGACAGCCTACATCGGCCAGCTCGGCCTCACACCGCTGGCGGCGATGGCGCTGGTGTTCCCGTTCTCGATGCTGATGCAAATGTTTTCTGCCGGTGCCATGGGCGGCGGCATCTCGTCTGCGGTGGCGCGTGCGCTGGGTGCGAAGGACGTCGTGCGCGCCGAAACGCTGGCCTTGCACGCCGCGCTGATTGGCGTGGTCTGCGGGCTGTTCTTCACCGCGTTCTTCTTGTTGTTTGGCCCGCTGTTGTACGCCGGCCTGGGCGGCCGGGGTGAGGTGCTGGCCGAAGCCACACGCTACGCCAATGTGCTGTTTGCCGGCGTGGTGGCGGTGTGGCTCACCAACTCGTTGTCGTCGGTGTTGCGCGGCAGTGGCGACATGCGCACGCCTTCGGCGGTGATCCTCGGGGCTTCTGCGGTGCAGATCGTCCTGGGAGCGTGCCTAGGCCTGGGCTTCGGGCCCGTTCCGCGCCTGGGCATGACGGGTGTGGCCTTGGGCCAGGTGGTGGCGTTCACCGGTGCCACGCTGTTCTTGCTGCACCGGCTTTGCCGCGCCGACGCGCGTGTGCGCTTGAAGTGGAACGGTGTGCCGCTGAGCCGAGGCATGTTCTTCGACATCTTGCGGGTGGGTGCGCTGGCCTGCCTGTCGCCGCTGCAGTCGGTGGCCACGGTCCTCATCATCACGGCGCTGGTGGCGCGCACCGGCGTGGAGTCGCTGGCGGGTTATGGCATCGGCGCACGGCTTGAGTTCTTGCTGATCCCGATTGCCTTCGGCATCGGCGTGGCCGCGGTGCCGATGGTCGGCATGGCCATCGGCGCCGGTGACGTGACACGCGCACGCCGTGTGGCCTGGTCGGCCGGTGGCGTCTCGGCCGTGTTGCTGGCCGTCATCGGCCTGGTGGTGACGGTGGCGCCCGATCTGTGGAGCGGCATGTTCACGCAGTCGCCCGGCGTGCTGGCGTCGTCGGCTTCTTACCTGCGCTCGGCCGGCCCGGCCTTCCCGTTTTTCGGCCTCGGGCTCACGCTCTTTTTTGCGTCGCAGGGGGCGGGCAAGGTGATGGGCACGGTGCTCGCAGCTACCGCGCGGCTGGCGGTGGTGGCCGTGGTGGGCTGGATCCTGGCCGGGCAGGGCGCGTCGGCCACGGCGATGTTTCTGCTGGTGGGGGCCGCGATGGTGGTCTACGGACTCGGCGCGTCCGCCGCCATCCACTTCACATCGTGGGGCCCGCTGACTAAACCGCGACCGGCGCCTTGATGGCTTCGTGGTGCTGGTAGTCGGCGATCTCGAAGTCTTCAAGCTGGTAGTCGAAGATCGATTCCGGCCGGCGCTTGATGCGCAGCGTCGGGTAAGGGTAGGGCTTGCGTGATAGCTGCAGCGCCACCTGGTCGGCGTGGTTGCTGTAGAGGTGGCAGTCGCCACCCGTCCAGATGAACTCGCCCACCTGCAGGTCGCATTGCTGCGCCAGCATGTGCGTGAGCAGCGCGTAGCTGGCGATGTTGAACGGCACGCCGAGAAAGATGTCGGCGCTGCGCTGGTAGAGCTGGCAGCTGAGTTTGCCGTCGGCCACGTAGAACTGGAAGAACGCGTGGCAGGGCATCAGCGCCATCTTGGAGAGCTCGGCCACGTTCCAGGCGCTCACGATGATGCGGCGTGAATCGGGGTTGGTCTTGAGCGTGTTCATCACTTCGGCGATCTGGTCGATGTGGCCGCCATCGGGCGTGGGCCATGAGCGCCATTGCACGCCATAGACGGGGCCCAGGTCGCCATTGGGCGCGGCCCATTCGTCCCAGATGGTCACGCCACGCTCTTGCAGCCACTTGGCGTTGCTGTCACCGCGCAGGAACCACAGCAGCTCGACGATCACCGCCTTGGTGAACACCTTCTTGGTGGTGACCAGCGGAAAACCTTCGTTCAGGTCGAAGCGCATCTGGTGGCCAAACACGCTCTTGGTGCCGGTGCCGGTGCGGTCGGCCTTGAACACGCCGTGTTCGTTCACATGGCGCATGAGGTCTTCGTATTGCGAGCGGGTTGGGCGGGTCACGTCTGAGGCTCCTGGGAGTGCCGGCGGATTATCTCTGAGCCATGAAAAAGGGCGCCTTGCGGCGCCCTTTTTGCGTTCACCCTGAGTCGATCAGCCTTGCTGGCCTGTCTCGCGCAGGTAAATCTCGACACGGCGGTTCTTGGCACGACCGGAATCGCTTCCGTTGTCGGCAATCGGCTCGCGCTCGCCGCGGCCTGCGGTTTCGATGCGGCTGGACGACACGCCGCGTGAGGTCAGGTAGTCGCGCACGCTGTGGGCGCGCTCCAGCGACAAGGGGTTGTTGATCGAGTCGGAGCCGGTGCTGTCGGTGTGGCCGACGATGCTCAGGCGCACGGCGGTGTCGCCCTGCAGGCTGCCGACGAAGGGGTCGAGCACGGCGCGCAACTCGGGCTTGATGGTGGCGCTGTTGACGTCAAACGAAATGTCGTTCGGCACGTTCAGTTTGAGCTGGTTGTCGGGGGTGCGGGTCACTTCGACGCCGGTGCCCTTGGTGGCCTGCTCCATCGCCACGCGGCGCTCTTCCTGTCGCTTCGACCAGATGTTTCCGACCACGGCGCCGATGGCCCCGCCCACCACGGCACCGGTGCCGGTGCTGCCGCCGGTGGCCTTGCCGATCACGGCGCCCACGCCAGCGCCTGCGCCGGCTCCGACGGCGGTGCCTTTCTGTGTCGGGCTCATGCTTTCACAACCGGCAAGCAGCAGAGATGCGGCGGCGAAGCCGGCAATGAGGGTACGGGTGGTGTGGTTGTGGTTCATGAGAACTCCTGAAATTCAGTTTGGTTTGGTTCGCCGCCCAGTGTCACCGGGCGGCCGCGAGCGGTCTGTCAGACACACTCAACGTTTCATGTGGGCAGCGGCCTACAAGAATCGAAATTTATTGCGCGAACTGCAGCGCGGCCAGCCGTGCATACAGGCCTGCGGCCGCCGCCAGCTCGGCGTGGGTGCCGGTCTCGACGATGTGGCCATGCTCCATCACCACGATGCGGTCGGCGCGCTGCACTGTGGCCAGGCGGTGCGCAATGACGAGCGTGGTGCGGCCTTGCATGGCCGATTCGAGCGCGGCTTGCACCATGCGCTCGCTTTCGGCGTCGAGTGCGCTGGTGGCTTCGTCGAGCAAGAGCAGCGGCGGGTTTTTCAACATCGCGCGCGCAATGCTGAGGCGCTGGCGCTGCCCGCCCGAGAGGCGCACGCCACGCTCGCCGAGAAAGGTGTTGTAGCCCTCGGGCAGCTGGCGGATGAAGTCGTCGGCAAACGCGGCGCGGGCGGCGGCCATCACCTCGTCATCACTCGCCTCGGGCTTGCCGTAGCGGATGTTCTCGAGCGCGGTGGTCGAGAAGATCACGCTGTCTTGCGGCACGATGCCGATGCGCTGGCGCAGCGCGTGCAGCGAGGTCTCGCGCACCGACACGCCGTCGATGCTGACCACACCTTCGCTCGTGTCATAGAAGCGCAGCAGCAGCTGGAACACCGTGGTCTTGCCGGCGCCACTCGGGCCGACGATGGCGACCGTTTCACCCGGCTGCACCTGCAGGCTCACCTGTTGCAGCGACGGGTGCTGCGGCCGCGACGGGTAATGGAAGCTGACGTTGCGCAACTCGAGCGACGAGCCGGCTCGCGTCGCCGGAAAAGCGGCCGGGCGCTCGGGCGACTCGATCGGCGAGCGTGACGACAGCAGCTCCATCAGCCGCTCGGTCGCTCCGGCCGCGCGCAGCAGGTCGCCATACACCTCGGACAACACCGCTACGCTGCTCACCAGAATCACCACATAGACCACCGTCTGCCCGAGGTGGCCGGCGCTGATCTGCCCGGCGACCACGGCCTGCGTGCCCTGGTACAAGCCCCACAGCAGCGCGCCGAAGGTGGCGGTGATGATGAAAGCCACCAGGCCCGAGCGCACGCGGGTGCGGCGGATGGCGGTGACGAAGGCGTTTTCGGTGGCCTTGTCGAAGCGATCGGCCTCGCGCTGCTCTTGCGTGTAGCTCTGCACCACCGGGATCGCGTTGAGCACCTCGGCCGCAATGGCGCTCGAATCGGCCACCCGGTCCTGGCTGGCGCGCGACAGCTTGCGCACGCGCCGGCCGAAGTAGAGCGATGGCAACACCACCAGCACCAGCATGCCCAGCACCTGCGTCATCACATAAGGGTTGGTGATGATCAGCATCAGCATCGCGCCAATGCCCATCACACCGTTGCGCAGGCCCATGCTGAGGCTGGAGCCCACCACCGTCTGCACGAGCGTGGTATCGGTCGTCAGGCGCGACAACACCTCGCCGGTCTGGGTGGTTTCGAAGAACTCGGGGCTTTGTTTCACCACGTGCGCATACACCGCGTTGCGCAGGTCGGCCGTCACCCGCTCGCCCAGCCAGCTGACCATGTAGAAGCGTGCCGCTGAGAACAGCCCGAGTGCGGCTCCCACCGCAAACAGCGCAAAGAAGTGCTCGCGCAAGGCCAGCATGCGCTCGCCGGGGTCGGCGGCGATCAGGCCCTGGTCGATGAGCGACTTCAGCGCCACCGGAAACACCAGCGTGCTCACCGCCGCCAGCACGAGGAACAAGACCGCCAGCACGATGCGCCCGCGGTAAGGCCGCAGAAAGGGGCCCAGCCCGCTCAGCGAGCGCACGTTTTTGGAAGGAGCAGGTGTAGGAATCGCAGACATCGGCGCAGTGTAGGGGGAGGCCCTGGCCCGCCTGGCGTCACGGACCCCGGCGCTGCGCGGCCGCGGTTTTGTGCTCTATCTCTTGCGCCCCGATGCCCATCGGGCGGATGGCGCAGCGCTCGGCTGCGGCCTCAGGCCGCTTCGGTCTGTTGCGACGGCGTACGGCGGCAGCGTGCACGGGCCAGCTCTTCGGCGGCGTGCTGGATCACTTCGTCGAGCGTGGCACCGTGCAGCGGCCAGGTGGCCGTGCCGACACTGCAGCCGACATGCAGGTTGCTCACGGTGCGGTAGGACAGCGGGCGTTGCAACTCGGTGGTGACGCGTGTGGCCATGCTGCGTGAGAAAGCGGGGCTCTCGGTCGTGGGGCAGCTGAGCAGCAGCACGAACTCGGCACCGTCGAAGCGCATCACGCGGTCTTCGTCGCGCGCCAGGTGGCGCAGGCGCTTGGCCACCTGCTGCAGCACCTGGTCGCCGGCCTCGCGGCCATAACGCTCGATCACCGGGTCGAAGCTGTCGAGCCCCACGTGCAGCACGCACAGCGAGAGGCCACGCGTTTGAAGGTCTTGCGCCCAGGGCTCGCCGGTGTCACCCAGGTGCTGGGGCGTGACCAGGCCGGTCAGGGGGTCGTGGTGCGCCTTGAGCAGCGGCACCATCGGCAGGGGTTCTTGTTTGGCGACCGGGGTGGCGTCGGTGCGTCTACGCGCCAGTGGCTGCACCGGGGGAGGCAGGTCGCGCAGCGCGAGCGC
>JACMKJ010000507.1 GCA_014380155.1 Rhizobacter sp.
AGGCCGAGCGTGCCGGCGCCCACCACGGTGATGCGGTCGCCCAGGCGCGGTGATGCGTCCCACAACGCGTTGACGGCGGTCTCCAGGTTGGCGGTGAGCACCGCGCGTGCGGCCGGCACGCTTGGCGGCAGCGGATGCACCGCCTCGGCGGGCACGTTGTAGAGCGTCTGGTGCGGGTACAGGCAGAACACCGTGCGCCCCAGCAACTCCGTCGGGCCTTGTTCGACGATGCCGACATTGACGTAGCCGTACTTCACCGGCGCCGGGAAGTCGCCCCTCTGAAACGGCGCGCGCATGCGCTGGTGTTCGCTGGCCGGCACCTCGCCGCGGAACACCAGGCCTTCGGTGCCCCGGCTCACACCGCTGTGCAGCGTGCGCACGCGCACCTCGCCGGGGGCGGGCGGCGGCAATGCTTCGTCACGCAGCTCGGCGCGGCCGGGTTCGGCCAGCCAGCACGCACGCGCGTTGACCACAAGCTTTGAAGGGGATGAAGGCACGGAGTTGACCCGGTTAAAGTGGCCCGATGCACAAGGCAGCGGGTCATGGCAACTGATCTTAAGGGGCGGTCGGTAACCCTTTCGGGGCTCGGCCGCGATGCGCTGCGCGACCTGCTGGTTATGGGCGTGCTGATGGGGCTGGCCGGTGCGGCGATCGCCTCGCTCGCGGGCTTCAGCGCGGGCTACGTCGTCAAGGCGGCTGTCGTGTACGTGGTCGGTGCTGCGCTGATTTGGCGCGGCCTGCCGTTGGGGCACCCTCACCCGCGCTTCGGCCCTGCCAACCGGGTGACCTTGTTGCGCATGGCCTTGTCGGCCTTGCTGGCCGCCGTGGTCGGTGAGCCGCTGGGGCAGCCCGACACCATCGCCTGGGTGATCGTGGTCGCCGCCACCGTGACCGCCGTGCTCGATGCGGCCGACGGGCCACTCGCCCGCCGCAGCGGCCAGGCCAGCGATTTCGGTGCGCGCTTCGACATGGAGACCGATGCCTGGCTCACGCTGGTGCTGTGCGCCCTGATCGTGCACTTCGACAAGGCAGGCGCCTGGGTGCTGGCCGCGGGCCTGATGCGTTATGCCTTCGTGGCGGCCGCACGCCTGTGGCCCTGGTTGTCGGGCACACTGCCCGCGAGCTTGCGGCGCAAGGCGGTGTGCGTGGCGCAGATCACCACGCTGATCGTCTGCCTCGGGCCGATCGTGCCGCACGCGCTCTCATCGGCGCTGGCCGCTGCCAGCCTGCTGGTGCTGACCTGGTCTTTCTCGGTTGACGTGCGAACGCTCGCCAAGACGCGAGCCCACCTGCTGGAGTCATCGACATGAAAGTTCTTTTCTCTTCATCACGTGCCCTGTTGACCCTGGTGCTGCTGGTGTGCACCGCAAGCGCGGCCCGCGCCGAGCCGGCCCGCTACGAGCTCGACCCGAGCCACCTGTCGATCGGCTTCCTGGTCGAGCACATCGGCTACGCCAAGGTGCAGGGCATGTTTCGCACCGCGCGCGGCAGCTACCGCTTCGACGAGGCCACCGGCGCGCTCTCCGACGTGCGCGTCGAGGTCGACACCGCCAGCGTGTTCAGCAACCACACCAAGCGCGACGAGCACCTGAAGGGGCCGGTGTTCCTCAACAGCGCCGAGCACCCGAAGATGGTGTTCACCGCCACCAGCGCCAAGCGCACCGGCGATCGCACGTTCGAGATCGCAGGCCAGCTGCAGCTGATCGGCAAGACCCAACCCGTCACCTTGCAGGCCACCTGGAACAAGAGCGCCGATTCGCCCATCGGCACCGGGCCGCTCGGTGGCAAGCCTTATGTGATGGGCGTGTCGGCGCGCGGTGTCTTCAAGCGCAGTGCCTATGGCATGAGCTACGCCGTGGCCAACGGCTGGGTGGGCGACGAGGTGCACATGCTGATCGAGTTCGAGGCGGTGCGGCAGTGAGCCTTCAGCGTTGACGGCGCCGACCTTTCGGCGCAGCCCATGGCTGTGGGCGAGCTGGCTGCTGCGTTTTGCAGCCGCCTTCTTCCTGCTCAACCTGTTGTTCACCTTCGAGAACCGCTGGCCGGGGCTGGGTGTGCTCTACATGCCGCGGCTCTCGTTCGAGTTCTGCCTGGTGGTGCTGGCGCTGCTGGGCTGGGTCGCGTGGCGCGGTGGTTTGTCGGCGCGCGCGGCCTCGGCACTCGCCGTGGCGTTGCTGTGGTGCGGAGCGCTTCGTTATGTCGACGTCACGGCGGCTGCGGTGTTCGGCCGCCCGCTCAACCTCTACTGGGACGGTCATCACGCCGCCGAGGTGCTGCACTTGGCGCTGCAGCCGGTGGCGTGGTGGCAGGTCGCTGCCACGCTGGTGCTGGGGTTGCTGAGCGTGTATGCGGTGTACCGGCTCGCCCGCCGGGCGGTGTCCACGCTGGCCGAGTGCCTGGCCTGGCGCACGCCGCAGCCGGTTTTGCTGCTGGCCGGGCTGGCGCTCACGCTCAGCTTCGTTTCGTACCAGCCAGCCGGCCGTGACACACGCTGGTATTTTTCGCTGCCCCTCAGCCCGACGCTTGCGCGCCAGGTGGCGTTGCTGCCGGCCGCGCTCTGGCCGGCAAGCGGTGATGCCGTGCTGTCGCCCAGCCCGGCGTTCACGGGCAACCTGAGCCGCTTGCAGGGTGCCGACGTGTTGCTGTTGTTCGCCGAGTCGTATGGCATGACGAGCTTCGACGACCCGGCCAAGGCCGGCGCGCTGCAATCTGCACGCGAGCAGTTTGCGCAGGCGGTTCGCGCGAGCGGGCGCAGCGTGGTGTCGGCGCGCGTGGGGTCACCCACGTTCGGTGGCGCATCGTGGCTGTCGCATGCCGGCCTGCTGTCGGGGGTCGACACGCGAGACCCGCACCACAACGACCTGCTGCTCAGGAGCGAGCGGCCCACGCTCGTGGGCCATTTCGCGCGCCATGGCTACCGCACGGTGGGCTGGATGCCCGGCTTGCAACGGCCCTGGCCCGAGGGCAGCTTCTACGGCTTCGACCGCATCGCCGATGTGAACGGCATCGGCTATGCGGGCCCCGCCTTCGGCTACTGGCGCGTGCCCGATCAAGCAGCCATGGCACTGCTTCATGCCCAAGAGCTGGCGGGCCCCTTGGCCGAGCGTGCGCCGCGTTTCATCGTCTTCCCCACGCTCAACACCCACGCGCCGTTTCGCCCGCTGCCGCCCCATCTTGAAGATGGCTCGCGTGCCGCCCGAGCCGACGCCTACACATCGGCGCAACACACGGCGGCGCTGGCGGCCGAGGTGTCGTGGAGCGAGGTGGCCACGCCGTATCTCGAGTCGCTGCGCTACCAGTTTGCGTGGCTCGGCGGCTACCTGTCGCAGCGTGCGCCTCGGAAGCTGGTGCTCATCGTCGTGGGTGACCACCAGCCGTTTGCCGCCGTGTCGGGACCCAACGCCAGCTGGGACGTGCCGGTGCATGTGATCTGCGACGACCCCGTGCTGCTGCAGCGGTTCATCGAGCGCGGTTTCACGCCGGGCTTGCAGCCGCCCGCAGCCTCACTCGGCCCGATGCGCGCGCTCACGCCCTTGTTGCTGGAGGTGTTCGACGACCCCGGCGCCGCCGGCCCCCAGGTGCGCACGCAGCAACACACTAAAGGCGAGGGCTAAACCGTGGCGGCCCGGGGTGGCGCTTTTCGTTGCAGCGCCCACAGCCAGACCAGCGCCCCCGCCAGCAGGGCCAGCGGCACCAGGCTGGCCCAGTTCATCCAGGCCCAGCCGCCGGTGGTGACCAGGGCACCCGAGCTGAAGGCGGTGACCGTCATCGTGAGGTAGACCCAGAAATCGAGCGCCGCCTGCGCGGTGGTTCGCTCCTCCGGCCGGTAGGCCTGGGTGAACAAGGTGGTGCCGCCGATGTAGAGGAAGTTCCAGCCCACGCCCAGCAGCAAGAGCGCGCTGGTGAAGTGCATCAAATCGATGCCGTGCAAGGCGATCGCGACACAGGCGACGTTGAGCAACAGGCCGATCACCAGAATCGGCATCACGCCAAAACGTTTGATCAGGCTGCCGGTGAAAAAGCTCGGCACGAACATGCCCAACACGTGCCACTCGAGCACCCACGCGGCGGCAGAGAAGGGGTGCCGGCACTGCGCCATGGCGATGGGTGTCGCCGTCATCAAGAGGCTCATCACACCGTAGCCCAGTGCACAGGCGGCCACCGACACGATGAACACCGGCTGGCGCGCGATCTCTCGCAAGGGGCGGCCGGGCTTTTCGGGCGTGGGCAACGGCAGCGGCGGGAAGGGGATGAACGAAATCACCAGCAACGCCAGCAAGGCCACCCCCACCAGCGCCACGTAGGCGCCGGCAAAGGGTGCGGGCAACACGTCACGCGTGCCGTTGGCCAGCTGCGGGCCGACCACGGCCCCCAGAATTCCGCCTGCCAGCACCCATGAGATCGCGCGCTCCTTGAAGGCGGGTGCCACCAGCTCGGCGGCTGCAAAGCGGTACAGGCCGGCGTTGGCGTTGTAGTAACCCGCGACCACGGTGGCCGCCACCAGCAGCCAGAAGTTGTGCTGGATCGCCGCCCAGGCGCACACGGCAGTCGACGCCATGGCCACGACCAGCCCGGCCTGGAAGGTGCGCTTGCGGCCCCAGGCGCGCTGGTGGCGTGCCACCAGGCCGGTGAAGAGCGCGCCACCGGCCACATAACCCATCACCGGCAAGGTGGCCATCCAGAGCGTGGGCGCGAGCTGCAAACCCACCAGGCCGTTGATGGCGATGAAGGTGACGTTGTTGATGAGAAAGAAGCCCTGGCACAGGGTCAGCCACAGCAGCGGTGCGTTCATGGGGCAGCGCTTTGTCGTCAGAGTGATGACAGGGCCAGGTGCGCCAGCACAGCGAGCGGCGCGGTGTCGGCGCGCAACACACGCGGGCCCAGGCTCAGCGGGGCAAAACCGGCGGCTTCGGCGAGTGCCACTTCGCTGTCGGTGAGACCGCCTTCAGGGCCGCTCAAAAAAACTGACGGCCCCTTCATCGGTGTGAGCGTGCGGGTGGCGCGCGGGCTCAGCACGCAGCGCTGCTCACCGCTTTGCGCGGGCCGCTCGCGCAGCCACTCAGCCAGCGTGCGAACCGGTGCGAGGCTGGGCACACGGGTGCGCCCGCTTTGTTCGCATGCGGCCACTGCCACCCCCTGCCAATGCGCCAATCGGCGCTCGGCGCGCTCGCCGCTCAGGCGCAATACCGAACGCTCGGTGAGCAGCGGCTGGATCGCGCACACGCCGAGCTCGGTGGCTTTTTCGACCAGCGCGTCCATGCGCTCGTTGGCCGGCATGCCGATGGCCAGGGTGACGGGGTGCGGCAGCTCGCGGTCGACCAGGTCGTGCTGCTGCACCTGCACCTGCACCTCGCTGCGCCCCATCTGTGCAACGGTGGCCCGCCACTCGCCGCCCTGGCCGTTGAAGAGCGTGATCTCGGCACCGGGCTGCAGACGCAGCACCTGCGCATGGCGCGCCGGGCCGGGCGGCAGGGTGATGAGGGTGTCGGCGTGAAGCGGCTGTTCGATGTACAGGCGGGCGGGCATGCGGCGAGTGTGCCTCAGCTAGAGTGGCGTCATGCGATCGACGGGCTGGCCCTGCTCGATGCGCATGACTGCGCAGCCGGGGAAAGTGTGGAACGTGCCTTCTTCGAGCTGGAACGCCTGCGTCTGGCTGGGCCTGGCAGACGAAGCCGAGGGCGCACTGTCGCGCGCGCAGGCGCTGGCTTCAGGCTTCAACGACGCCGGTCTGACGCAGTGGTTTGAAACGCGCCGCCGGCGCCTGCCCGGCTTTCGTCGTTAGGCGCGAAGCACCGGATTCAGCCGCCGAACAAGGTGCGCCGGGCCTTCTCGGCGGCGGGCAAGCCTTTGCGGTCACGGATCTGTTCGAGCACCCGGTCGGCCACGTTGCGCAGGTCTTCGATGCTGTTGGCTTTTTCGACGGACAGGGTCAGCGTGAAGCCGCGCAAGCCCAGCTCGCTGGAGATCAGCTGGGTGAGTGCTGCGGTGAACTTCGGGTAGTCGAGAGCGCCGATGTCGACCGGCTCGGTCTCGGCGAACGCAGGAGGCTTCTCGGCGCTGGAGCGGCTCGACGAGCCGGCCACAGGAGCGATCAGGTTCAGGGATTCGAGAAACTTGAAGTCTTCGGGCTTCAGGCCAACCACGTTGGCCAGCAGCATCTCTTCGGTTTTGACACCGTCGATGAGCAGCAACAGGTTGCGTTGAGAGCGCTCCTTCACCAAGGCGCGCGTCTGCATCTCTGTTCTTCCCTCATCTGTTTTGGACCAAATCACAGCCGACCTCCGGCGAAAAACGTCATCGCTCACCCCCAGTGTGCGCGGATTGCGCCCACCGGAGGAGGATATTCGGTGCGCCTGCGCGACACCGTTGCGCATTAGAACCGGCGGCCCGCGAAATATTTGTCAATTCCGAGCGCACGGCACGTGATCACTGTGCGCCGGCTGTCTGCGTGATCAGGTCTTGTCGCGCAACTCGCGACGCAGGATCTTGCCCACCGGCGTCTTGGGCAGCTCGTTGCGGAACTCCACCACCTTGGGCCGCTTGTAGCCCGTCATGTTGGCTTCGCAGTAGCTGCGCACGTCGGCTTCGGTGACGGCGGGGTTGCTGCGCACGATCACCAGCTTGACGGCCTCGCCGGCCTTGGCGTCGGGCACGCCCACTGCGGCGCATTCCAGGATGCCGGGCATCTGCGTGACCACGTCTTCCACCTCGTTGGGGTAGACGTTGAAACCGCTCACCAGGATCATGTCTTTCTTGCGGTCGACGATCTTGAAGTAGCCGCGTGCATCGACCGTGCCGATGTCGCCGGTGCGGAAGAAACCGTCGGCCGTCATCACCTTGGCGGTTTCGTCGGGGCGCTGCCAATAGCCGGCCATCACCTGCGGGCCGCGGATGGCGATCTCGCCTGGCGTGCCCATGGGCACTTCCTTGCCGTCGTCGTCGAGCAGCACCACTTCGGTGTTGGGCAAGGGCAGGCCGATGGTGCCGGTGAAGGCATCGCTGTCGGTCGGGTTGCAGGTGGCCGAGGGCGAGGTTTCCGACAGGCCATAACCTTCGCAGATCGGGCAGCCTGTCTTCTCGAGCCACAGCTTGGCGGTGGCCTGCTGCACGGCCATGCCGCCGCCGACCGAGATCTTCAGGTGGCTCCAGTCGACGGTGTTGAAGTCGGCGTGGTTGGCCATCGCGTTGAACAGCGTGTTCACCGCCGGCAGGCTGTGCACCCGCTCGCGCGATAGCTCCTTCAACACCGCCGGGATGTCACGCGGGTTGGGGATCAGGATGTTGCAGCCGCCGGTGCGCATCGACAGCATCATGTTCGAGGTGAAACCGAAGATGTGATACAGCGGCAGTGCGCACACCGTGACGGGCTGCTCGCCCGCGGGGATCTTCTTCAGCGCCGGCTGGTACCAGGCTTCGCATTGCAGCGTGTTGGCCACCAGGTTGCGGTGCAGCAGCACGGCACCCTTGCTCACCCCGGTGGTGCCGCCGGTGTACTGGAGCACGGCAATGTCGGTCGACTTGAGGTCGGGCGCGCGGTAGGCGGCCTTGCGGCCGGCGGCCACGGCGTCGTTGAAGCGCACCACACCCGGCAGCGTGAAGGCGGGCACCATCTTCTTCACGTTGCGCACGACGTAGTTGACGATCAGGCCCTTGGGGAAGCCGAGCATGTCACCCATGCTGGCGAGGATGACCTTCTTCGTGGGCACCGCGGCATAACACGCCTGCAACACCGAGGCGAAGTTCTCGATGATGACGATGGCCTTGGCGCCCGAGTCCTTGAGCTGATGCTCCAGCTCGCGCGGGGTGTACAGCGGGTTCACGTTGACCACCACCAGGCCGGCGCGCAGGATGCCGGCCACGGCAATGGGGTACTGCGGCACGTTGGGCATCATGATGGCCACACGGTCGCCCTTTTCAAGGCCTTGAGACTGCAGGTAGGCGGCAAAAGCACGCGACTGCTCGTCGATCTGGGCAAAGCTGAAGCCCTTGCCCATGAACTTGTAGGCTGTGGCGGCACCGTTCTTCTTGAACGCTTCTTCGATCAGTGCCGCCAGTGAGGCGTACTGGTCGAAGTCGATCTGCTCAGGCACGCCTGCGGGGTACTGCTTGAGCCATGTCTTTTCCATCAAGTTCTCCGGTGCATTGCTTTTTGCGAAATGCGCGATTCTGACGCACACCTGAAGCGCCCCGCATCAGGGGTTTCGAGCGTCGAACGCCCGTTCTATTTCATCAGGGCAGGGTCTATAACGCCCAAGGCCCGGGGAGTCCGGGCCTTGGGCTGTCTTATCGAGTGATTGGAGGCCGCCCTCTATTCGATGGCTTTCACCATGTCTTCGACGACCTTTTTCGCGTCGCCGAACACCATCATGGTCTTGTCCATGTAGAAGAGCTCGTTGTCCAGGCCGGCGTAACCGGCGGCCATCGAGCGCTTGTTGACGATGATGGTCTTGGCCTTGTAGGCCTCCAGGATCGGCATGCCGTAGATCGCGCTGCCCTTGATGTGGGCGGCAGGGTTCACCACGTCGTTGGCGCCCAGAATGATCGCCACGTCGGCCTGGCCGAACTCGCCGTTGATGTCTTCCATCTCGAACACCTGGTCGTAAGGCACTTCGGCCTCGGCCAACAGCACGTTCATGTGGCCAGGCATGCGCCCGGCCACCGGGTGGATGGCGTACTTGACGGTGATGCCCTTCTCGGTGAGCTTGGCGGCGAGTTCCTTGACCGCGTGCTGGGCGCGCGCCACCGCCAGGCCGTAACCCGGCACGATGACCACGGTCTCGGCGTTGCCGAGCACGAAGGCCGCGTCGTCGGCGCTGCCGCTCTTGACCGGGCGCTGCTCGGCGCTGCCAGCGGCGGCGGTGGTGGCTTCACCCCCGAAGCCGCCCAGGATCACGTTGAAGAACGAGCGGTTCATGGCCTTGCACATGATGTAGCTCAGGATCGCGCCCGAGCTGCCCACCAGCGAGCCGGCAATGATCAGCATGCTGTTGTTGAGCGAGAAGCCGATGCCGGCTGCGGCCCAGCCCGAGTAGCTGTTGAGCATGGACACCACCACCGGCATGTCGGCGCCGCCGATCGGGATGATGATCAGCACGCCCATCACGAAGCTCAGGGCCAGCATGGCAAAAAACGCCGGCCAGCTGCCGGTGAACATGAACACCAGGCCGAGGCCGATGGTGGCCAGGCCCAGCACCAGGTTGAGGATGTGCTGGCCCGGAAAGATCACCGGTGCGCCCTTGAAGAGGCGGAACTTGTAGGTGCCCGAGAGCTTGCCGAAGGCGATCACCGAGCCGCTGAAGGTGATGGCACCGATGGCCGCGCCCAGGAAGAGCTCCAGGCGGTTGCCGGTGGGAATGGGGTCGCCGGCTTGTCTGACGATCTGGAAGGCTGCCGGCTCGGCGACCGCTGCCACCGCAATGAACACGGCTGCGAGGCCGATCATGCTGTGGAAGAAGGCCACCAGCTCGGGCATCTTGGTCATCTCGACTGTCTTGGCGCGGTAGGCGCCGTAGGCCGCACCGGCCAGCAGGCCCAGCATGACCCAGCCCAGGCCGACCACGTTGCCTTGCGAGAGCTTGTAGATCAGCGCGCCGGTGGTCACCACGGCGATGGCCATCCCGACCATGCCGAACAGGTTGCCGCGGATCGAGGTGGTGGGGTGCGACAGGCCCTTCAAGGCCTGGATGAAGCAGACGCTGGCAACCAGGTACAGCAGCGTGACGACGTCCATGCTCATTTCGGCTCCTCCTTCACGGCGAGCTTCTTGTCTTTCTTCCTGAACATCTCGAGCATGCGCCGGGTGACGAGGAAGCCACCGAACACGTTCACCGCCGCCAGCGCCACGGCGAGCACGCCCATGGTCTTGCCGAGCGGCGTTTCGGTCATGGCGGCCGCGAGCATGGCGCCCACGATCACGATGGCCGAGATGGCGTTGGTGACGGCCATCAGCGGCGTGTGCAGCGCGGGCGTCACCGTCCAGACCACGTGGTAGCCCACGTAGATGGCGAGCACGAAGATGATGAGGTTGGTAATGGTCGGCGAGATGATGTCCATCCGACGTTCTCCTGGTTAGAACTTGCGAATTTCTTTGATGCCGTTGCGCTCGTCGAGCAACAGCACCTTGGGCTTGTAGACCGCGGCTTCGGCCTCGCTCATCGTTGCGTAGGTGCAGATGATGAGCAGATCACCCACCTGCGCCTTGCGCGCCGCTGCGCCGTTGAGCGAGATCACGCCAGAACCGGGCGCCGCCTTGATGGCGTAGGTGGAGAAGCGCTCGCCGTTGGTCACGTTGTAGAGCTCGATGCGCTCGAACTCGCGCATGTCGGCTTGCTCAAGCAGCGTGCTGTC
>JACMKJ010000508.1 GCA_014380155.1 Rhizobacter sp.
CCGCCGCAGAGAACACGCGCATCAAGAACGCGCTCGACAAGTGCAGCACCAACGTGATGATCGCCGACGCCGGCAACCACATCATCTACATGAACGAGACGGTGACGGCGATGATGCAAGGCAACGAAGCCGAGCTGCGCAAGAGCCTGCCCAACTTCAACGCCCGCCAGCTCATTGGCGAGAACATCGACGTCTTCCACAAGAACCCGGCGCACCAGAAGGGCATGCTGAGCGCGCTGCGCACGACGCACCGCACGCAGATCACGGTCGGCACGCTGCAGTTCGGCCTGATCGCCAACCCCATCCTCGACGCCAAGGGCGAACGCGTGGGCACGGTGGTCGAATGGGCCGACAAGACGGCCGAGAACGCCGCCCGCGAGACCGAGCTGACCCTGATGGCCGAGAACACGCGCATCAAGAACGCGCTCGACAAGTGCACCACCAACGTGATGATCGCCGACGCCAGCAACCACATCGTCTACATGAACGAGACGGTGACGGCGATGATGCAGCGCAACGAGAGCGAGCTGCGCAAGAGCCTGCCGCAATTCAACGCCAACAAGCTGGTCGGCGAGCTGATCGACGTCTTCCACAAGAACCCGGCGCACCAGCGCGGCATGCTGTCCAGCATGAGCGGCACCTTCCGCACGCAGATCAAGGTCGGTGACCTGTACTTCGGCCTCATCGCCAACCCGATCATGGACGCCAAGGGCACCCGCGTCGGCACGGTCGTTGAATGGGCCGACCGCACCGCCGAGGTGGGGGTCGAGAACGAGGTCGCCAGCATCGTCAAGGGCGCATCCGAAGGCAACTTCGCGCAGCGCCTGGAAACGCAGGGCAAGACCGGCTTCTTCGCCAACCTGGCCAGCGGCATGAACCAGCTGCTCGAGACCAGTGAGCAGGGCCTGAGCGACGTGGCCGAGGTGCTGGAGGCCTTTGCCGAGGGCGACCTCACCAAGCGCATCGAACGCGACTACCAGGGCCTGTTCGGCAAGGTCAAGGAAAGCGCCAACTCCACCGCCGACAACCTGGCCCGTGTGATGGGCGAGGTGCGTGCGGCGGCCGATGCCCTGACGGGCGCTGCCAACCAGGTCAGTGCCACGGCGCAGAGCCTGAGCCAGAGCGCCAGCGAGCAGGCCAGTTCGGTGGAAGAGACGACGGCGTCGATCGACGTCATGTCGGCCTCGATCACGCAGAACAGCGACAACGCCAAGGTCACCGACGGCATGGCCACCAAGGCCAGCAAGGAGGCCGGTGAGGGAGGCTCGGCCGTCACGCAGACGGTGCAGGCGATGAAGCAGATCGCCCAGAAGATCTCGATCGTCGACGACATTGCGTACCAGACCAACCTGCTGGCGCTGAACGCGGCCATCGAGGCAGCGCGCGCCGGCGAGCATGGCAAGGGCTTCGCGGTGGTGGCCGCCGAGGTGCGCAAGCTGGCCGAACGCAGCCAGGAAGCGGCCAAGGAGATCGGCGACCTGGCGAGCAACAGCGTGAGCACGGCGGAACGCGCCGGCAAGCTGCTCGACGAGATCGTGCCCAGCATCCAGAAGACCAGCGAGCTGGTGCAGGAGATCGCCGCGGCCTCGCAGGAACAGAGCCAGAGCGTGACCCAGATCGGGGGCGCGATGGGCCAGCTGAGCAAGGCGACGCAGCAGAACGCCTCGGCATCTGAAGAGCTGGCAGCGACCAGCGAGGAGCTGAGCGGCCAGGCCGAGCAGCTGCAGCAGTCGGTGGCGTTCTTCAACCTGGGCGACGACGCTGCCGCACCGCGGCGAGCGCCGCGCGGCGAAGCCGCC
>JACMKJ010000509.1 GCA_014380155.1 Rhizobacter sp.
GCCGCTGGCGGCGGCGTGTTCGAGCGCGCGTGTCACGGTGGTGCCCAGGGCGACGATGCGGCCACCTCGTTCGCGTGCGTGTGCCACCGCTTGCACCGTGGGCTCGGGCAGGTGGTAGGGCTCGTCGAAGGGCAGGCGGGTGTCGAGTGTGGTGTCGCCGGTCGACGAGATGCCCGCGGCGTGGGTCAGCGTGGCAAAGCCGATGCCGAGCTCGCGCAAGCGTTGCAGCAGCCGCCAGTCGAGCACGAAGCCGGCCGAGGGCGGCTCGAAGGCCACCGGCAGCGCGGCCACACGGGTCCACACGTCCCACAGCGCCAGCGGCTCACTCATGTGGGCGTACTGGATCGGTTTGCCATGGCGGGCGAGGCCGGCCCAGATGCTGTCGGGTGTGCCTTTGAAGCGCAGCGTGATGAGCCTCGGGTGACCGAGGGTGTGCAACACCGTGGCGTGCAGCGGGCCGAGCATCAACACATCACCGCCTTGCAGCAGCGGTGGTGCGGCGCGGTCTTCGGTGCGCGTGCGGTGGTCGCCGGCGCCGAACACGATGGCGGTGAACTCGTGCACATCGTCCACGGCCAGCGAGCGGCGGCCGGCCAGGCGCACTTCGATCGGTGCGCCGCTTCGCCCATGCACGCCGCTCAGGCTGGCGGGCAGGGTGGCTGCATCGTTGGCCACGATCAGGTCGCCGGGCCGCAAGAAGTGAGGCAAGGCCGACCGGGCTGCGTGCTGCACCTGGCCGGTGGCGTCGACCACCAGCAGGCGTGCGTCACGTGGGCGTTGGACGGGTGTGGTGGCGGCTTTCATGCGGCCTCCCGTTCGATCAGGCTGATGATCTCGCGCGCCGCTTGTGCAGGGCGTTTCAAGGTGGCCGGGTCGGCGTCGGGCACGGCGAGGGCGTGCAGGGGTGTGTCCATGTCGCCCGGGTCGACGGCGATCACGCGCACACGGTGCTCGCGCAGTTCTTCATGCCAGATGCGGCTCAGGTGCGACAACGCTGCCTTGCTCGCGCCGTAGGCACCCCAGCCTGGGTAGGCCGACAAGGCAGCGTCGCTCGTGATGTTGATGACGAGCGCGGGCCGCCCATCGCGAGCCGAGGCACCGAGTGCACCCAGCAGTGCCTTGGTCAGGCGGAAGGGGCCGAGCAGGTTGGTGGCGAGCGCGGCCTCGAAGTCTTCGCACTCGGTGTCGGCCAGCAGCGCCAGAGGCGTGGGGCCGAGGTGCGACGCGTTGTTGATGAGCACGTCGAGCCCGTCGAGCGCGGCCGTGATCTGCAGGGCCAGCGGGTAGGTGTCGGCCTTGCGCGAGACGTCGCCCACCAGGCCGTGCGTGCCCGCCAGGCGGCGAGCGACGCTGGCCACACGTTGTGCGTCGCGCGCCACGAAGGCCACGCGTGCGCCGCTCGCTGCCAGCTGCTCGACGAGCGCGAGCCCGAGGCCCGAAGTGCCGCCGGTGATGGCCACGCGCAGGGTGTGATGGGTGTTCATGAGGTGTGCCGGCTGTTTGGGGTGGCTTGACGATAGGCAGGCCTGCCGCATGCGGCGAGCGCAATGTCCAGCCGATTGGCACAAGGTTGTTGTGGCGGACACAATCGGGCCACCATGGCCGACGACCTCACCCATTCGCCCGCATCTGCACACCTCGCGCGCAACCTGGTGAGCCTTCGTCACACACGCTCGCTCACGCAAGACGGGTTGGCTAAAGCCGCCGCCGTGCCACGCTCGACCATTGCCAACCTGGAGTCGGGCGAAGGCAACCCGTCGCTGGCGGTGCTGGTGAAAGTGGCCGGTGCCCTGGGCGTGCCGATCGACGAACTGCTCGCGTCACCGCGCGCCATGGTGCGGCGCTGGGCTGCTGGCGAAGTGGCGCACCACGTGAAGGGC
This sequence comes from Rhizobacter sp., assembly GCA_014380155.1. Lineage (GTDB taxonomy): Bacteria > Pseudomonadota > Gammaproteobacteria > Burkholderiales > Burkholderiaceae_C > Rhizobacter. The sequence goes on from JACMKJ010000509.1 coordinate 1,881, forward strand.
CGCGGCGTGAGCATCCGAGCGCTGGTGCCCGAGCCGGTGCCCGACGAGATGATGGAGGTGATGGATTTCGCACCCGCCGCGGTGATGGGCGGCACACCGCACCTGCCGGGCACACGCGAGTTTTTCACCTGCCTGAGCGGCCGTGTAAACCTGATGGTGGCAGGCGAGCGCTACACCCTGGGCGAAGGCGAGGTGCTGGCCTTCCCTGGCAACCTACCGCACTCGTACCAGAACGACGATGCGCTCGCACCTGCGCGAGGTGTGTCGGTGGTGGTGTTTGCAAAGGCCGGTGTTTGACACTTCGAGCCGTAGGGGTACGCACAACGCTCCTATCCTGTGCGCCCGATTCAAATACGCCATCCACGCAAGGGAATTCTCATGACGATCGTTCATTGGTTGCGCCGCAGTGCCGTTCTGTTTGCCAGCAGCCTGTTGCTGGCCACCGCCGCCCACGCCGCCGCTCCCCAGGTCAAAACCCAGGCGCCGGGCTTCTACCGCATGATGCTGGGCGACTTTGAAGTCACCGCGCTGCTCGACGGCATCTTGCCGCTGGAGCCCAACAAGCTGCTGACCAACACCACTCCGGCTGAAGTGAGCGCGCTGCTCAAGCGCTCGTTCCAGGGCGAGGTGGTGCCGACCTCCGTCAACGCCTACCTCATCAACACCGGTAGCAAGCTGGTGCTGGTGGACGCCGGCGCGGCCAAGCTGTTCGGCCCCGGGTTCGACCAGCTGCACGCCAACCTGAAGGCCGCCGGCTACCAGCCCGAACAAGTGGACGCGGTGGTCATCACCCACATGCACGGGGACCACATTGGCGGCCTGATTCAAGACGGAAAGATCGCCTTCCCCAACGCCACCGTCTATGCCGACAAGCATGACGCCGACTTCTGGCTCAGCGCGGCCAACCTGGAGAAGGCACCGAAGGAAATGAAGATGTTCTTCCAGGGCGCACAGGTGACGCTCAACCCTTATGTGAGTGCCGGCAAGTTGAAGGCCTTCGAGGGCGACACCGAGATCGTGCCGGGCGTGAAAGCCATTGCCACCTACGGTCACACCCCAGGGCATGCGATCTACGCGATCGAATCGAAAGGCGAAAAACTGGTGCTGTGGGGTGACCTGATGCACGTGGCGGCGGTGCAGTTCCCCAAGCCGTCGGTGACCATCCAGTTCGACACCGACTCCAAGGCGGCTGCGGTGCAACGCAAGAAGGCCTTCGCTGACGCGGCGAAAAATGGCTACTGGGTCGCCAGCGCGCACCTGCCCTTCCCGGGCATCGGCCACTTGCGGGTCGACGGCAAGGGCTATCAGTTCGTGCCGGTGAACTACAGCCAGATCAAGTGAGCACGGAAACGTCGGGCAGCAGCCTGAAGCTGGTGTCTTTCAACGTCTCCACAAAGGCCCGCACATAGGGCCGTTGTGACAAGCCGGCCTTGCCCGCGGCGTGCAGCCGCGATGTGAGGCCGCGTTTGCCCACCGGGCGCGTGCTCACGTAGCCGCGATCCACATACGGCTGCACGCTCCAACTCGGCAACACGGCAATGCCACGCCGGCTGGCCACGAGTTGCAGGATGGCGACGGTGAGCTCCGAGGTGCGGCGGCGCGGGTTCACGCCGGCGGGCCCCAGCACACGCATGATGTCGAGCAGCGCATCGGGCACCGGGTAGTGGATCAGCGTCTCGTCGGCAAAGTCGCGCGGCGTGAGGTGAGTGCGCGCGTTGAGCCGGTGGTCGTTGGCCATCACCGCCACCATCGGGTACTGGAACAGCGGCGTGAACTCCACGCCCGCGCTGTCGTCCACTTCAGACGTGATCGCCAGCTCGGCACGGTCGCTCACCACCAGGCCCACCGGGTCGGCGTGAAAGCCCGAGACGATGTCCAACTCCACCTCGGGCCACTGCGGGCGAAACGCGTCCATCGCCGGCATCAGCCAATCGAAGCAGGTGTGGCACTCCACCGCGATGCGCAGCGGCCCGGCACTGCCGCCGGCCATGTTGGCCAGGTCGCGCTCGGCGAGCTGCACGGCAGCATTCACCTGCTCGCCCAATTGCGCCAGGCGCAGGCCGGCGGGCGTGAGCCGCACGGGCTGGGTGCGGCGCTCCAGCAGCTCCAGCTCGTAGATGCCTTCCAGCAACTTGAGCTGGTGCGATAACGCGGACTGGGTGAGGTGCAGCCGTTCGGCCGCGGCGCTCAGCGAGGGCGCATCCATCAACACGGCCAGGGTGCGCAGGTGGCGCAGTTCAAGGGCAGAAGGCATGGGTATGAATTTGATTCAACGAAGTTGTGAAACTCTTTCGCTTGAATCATAAGGTAGGCGTCTCTAGCATCGGTCGACCTATCTCCAAACGAGACCGACGAATGAAGACGCACACCCTGGGCTTCCCGCGCATCGGCGCACACCGCGAACTCAAGTTCGCCCTCGAACGCCACTGGCGCGGCGAGTCGCAGCCCGAGGTGTTGCCGCAGGTGGCGCAAGACCTGCGCACCCGCCACTGGTTGGCGCAGCGCCATGCGGGGCTCGACTTCGCCACCGCCGGTGACTTCTCGCTTTACGACGTGATGCTTGACCACACGGTCATGTTCGGCGCGGTGCCAGCGCGTTTCGGCTTCACGCCGGGTCGCTTGAGCCTGTCGCACTACTTCGAGCTGGCGCGTGGCAACGCGGCGCAAGGTGCGATGGAGATGACCAAGTGGTTCGACACCAACTACCACTACCTGGTGCCCGAATTGAGCGTCAACCAACAGTTCAGCCTGCACGCGCAGCCGCTGCTCGACGCGGTGCGCGAGGTCGAGCACCGCAGCTTCACACCCAAGCCCGTGCTCATCGGGCCGCTGACCTTTTTGTGGCTCTCCAAGATCCGCGATTTGCCGCCGGGTGCCGACGAAGCGCAAGCCAAGCTCGCGCTGCTGCCACGCCTGCTGCCGGTATACGCCCAGCTGCTGAAAGCGCTGGAAGCACGCGCGGTGAGCTGGGTGCAGATCGACGAGCCGGTGCTGGCGCTTGACCTACCGGATGCGTGGTTGCAGTCGCTCAAGGGCGCTTATGACGCGATCGCGCAGCCGCACTTGCAGCTCATGCTGACCACCTACTTCGAATCTGTGGAGCGCCACCTGCCGCTGCTGGCCACGCTGCCGGTGCAGGGCCTGCACCTTGACCTGGTGCGTTCTCCGCAGCAGGCCGCTGCTGCGCTGAAACACTGGCCACGCAACAAGGTGCTGTCAGCCGGTGTGATCGACGGCCGCAACATCTGGCGTGCCGACCTGCGCGCGGTGCTGGCGCAGCTCAAGCCGCTGCACGCGCACTGGGGTCATCGGCTGTGGCTGGCTCCTAGCTGCTCGCTGCTGCACTGCCCCGTCGATGCCTCGGTGGAGCTGCGGCTCAACGACCCGGTGCGCGGCTGGCTGGCGTTTGCGGTGCAAAAACTCGGCGAGTTGGGCACGCTCAAACGCGCCCTGCTCGATGGTGATGCCGCCGAGGCGAAGGCGCTCGGTGCGAGTGACGCCGCGCAGACCACACGCCGCCTGAGCCCGCAGGTGAACCAGCCCGCCGTGCGTGCGCGGGTGGCCGCGCTCGC
>JACMKJ010000051.1 GCA_014380155.1 Rhizobacter sp.
CACCACACGCGTCGGGCTGGCACCCGGCACACGCCGGGTGGTGAGCTGCGGGTTGTCGGCCGCGACGGTGCCAGCGCCCACCAGCACCGCGTCGCACAAGGCGCGCAGGCGGTGCAGGTGCAACAGGCTCTGAGGCCCGGTCACGAAGTAGGAGTCGCCGCTGTGCGTGGCCACGCAGCCGTCGAGGCTCTGGCCCAGCTGGGCCACGCACCAGGCGCTGCCGAGCAGCGGCCGGTACAGCGAAAGCAGTGCGGCGCTGGCTGGGCTGAGCCCCTGCGTGTTCAGTTCGGAGACAGCTGCAGCAGCAGCCCGCACACGCAGCACGTCACCCCACAGCGCCGACCAGTCGGGTGGCAGCGGGGCGTCGGCGTTCGTGGCATGAATCGGTTCTGGCATGCGGGCAGAAAGCGGAAAGGGCCTACAAGGCCACGAGGAATTGGCGCTAGCTCGGCTCAGCGGTGGCCGGTATCCTAGGCCAGATGAGCGCCTTGACCAGCCCTTTGCGGCCACCGACTGAAGAAGCCCCCCCGGCGGCCGAACTGGCCGCCGTGCGTGTGGACCGAGCCTGCTCCGAGCTGCGCCACGGCCGCCCGATTGCGCTGCACGACGTCGATGACGCCGGGTGCTGCATCGCTGCCGCAGTCGAGACGCTGGGCCCGGCCCGGCTGCAAGAGATGGTGCGCCTCTCGGGTGGCCGCATGCGCCTGCTGCTGACCGCCGAGCGGCTGCAGGCCATGGGCTGGGCCGACGCCTCCACACCCCGCGCTCTGGAACTCGCTTCACCGATCACGGTGGAACAGGTGCAGCTGCTCTGCGCGGTCACGCCGGGTTGTGTCGACGAATCCTTGCTGGGCGACGCCGAGCCAGCCGGCGCGGCGATGCTGGCCGCCCTGACCCTGTGCAAACGTGCCCGCCTGACGCCCGCATTGCTGGTGGCCGAGCTGCCGGCGGCCAAGAGCGCTGCGCTGGATGCGTTGCTGGTGCACCGCCTGTCGACCGATGAAGTCATGCTGGTGGCGTCGCGCCGCGCGTGGGCGCTGCAGCGGGTGAGCGATGCGCGGGTGCCGATTGCGGCGCACGACGACTGCAAGCTGGTGCTGTTCAGAGAGATCGACGGTGATGCCGAGCACGTGGCCATCGTCGTCGGCCAACCGCCGCTGCACGAGCCGGTGTCGGTGCGCCTGCACTCCTCTTGCTTGACGGGTGATCTGCTGGGCAGCCTGCGCTGCGACTGTGGTGACCAGCTGCGCCACGCCATCGACCACCTGGCCGTGGCCGGCGGCGTGCTGCTCTACCTGGCGCAGGAAGGGCGCGGCACGGGCCTGGCCAACAAGCTGCGCGCCTACCGTTTGCAAGACGGCGGGCTCGACACGCTGCAGGCCGACCGCTACCTCGGCTTTCGCGAAGACGAGCGCGACTTCCAGGCCGCTGCGGCGATGCTGCAGGCGCTGGGCATCGGGCGCATCCGGCTGTTGACCAACAACCCGCACAAGATCGATGCGCTGCGCGACGCGGGCATCGAGGTGGTGGACCGTGTGCCGTTGCTGGCCGAGGTCAACACCCACAACGCGCGTTATGTGCAGACCAAGCACGAGCACGCGGGGCACCTGCGCGCCGACCAGTCACACGCCTGAAGTGAATCAGCGTCGGGTCTCAGCCCGACGCCGGTACCGGCAAGGCCTCCACCTCGGCCAGCAACTTCACCAGCTGCGTGGCCAGGTGATCGAGCAGGGCGCGGCCCTTGTCGGCACTCGCTGCGGCGGCGTTGCCACAAGCGCCCTGCGGGTTGAGGTCTTGTGTCATCCAGCCGATGCCGACCGGTTTTTCGACGCCGAGCAGGCCGCCTCTGGCCGCAAGGGTGCTGCCGAACGAAGGGAAATCGGCCAGCGCTTCTTGCCGCACCAGCTCGGGCCGCAGGTGCAGCAGCAGCGAGGTTTCGACAGCGCCGCCGTGCAGGCCATGCGCCAGCTCATCCACTTCGAACAGGCCCGGTGGCACGCCGAACGAAAAGCTGTGGGCACGCACCACCAGCAGGCCGTGGGCCACGCGCAAGCGCAGCGCCGCCAGGTCCACATGCGCACGCTGGCCGCCGTGGCTGTTGAAGATCACCAGCTTGCGCACCCCGGCGCGCGCCACGCCGCGCCCGACCGAGAGCCACAGGCCGAGCAGGTCGTTGAGGTCGGCGCTGAGGGTGCCAGGGAAGGCGGTGTGCTCCAGGCTGTCACCCACATTCAAGGCGGGCAACACCAGCACCGAGGTCGACGCCGGCAGGCGTTGCAGCATCTCGTTCACCACACCCTCGTTGATCACGGCATCGGTTGACAGTGGCAGGTGCGGGCCGTGCTGCTCGATGGCCGCCACCGGCAGCAGCGCGATGGTGCGCGCCGGGTCGACGCGTGCGAAGTCGGTGGTGGTGAGGTCTTGCCAGCGGCCCGAAGGAAGCGAAGTCGCCATGGTCGATGCCCTCAACGCGCCGACCCGGCGACCAAGTCAAAACGGAACAGGCGGCACTCGATCGGGCCATTCCACATCGGCACGCGGCGCGACTCTTTCAGGCGCATCGAGCTCGGCAGCTTCATGTCGGGGCTCAGCACCCAGGCCGTCCAACCGGCAGGGTGCTGGGTGTAGGCGCGTTTCCAGTGGGCGGAGAGACGAGGGAAAAAGTCGTCCGGAGTGGCTCTGTCTTGCGCCGAGGGTCGTGCGGCTTTGCCCGCCACGTCGATGCGCTCGCCATACGGCGGGTTGATCATCAGCGTGCCGCGCAGGCCGTCGGGCAGGGGCGGTGCGGGGCGCTCCAGCGCGTCGCCGCCGTTGAACTGGATGCAGGGCTCCACGCCCGCGCGCTGCGCGTTGCGGCGCGCGAAGTCGACCATGCGAAAGGCCACGTCGCTCGCAAAGATCGGCACCGCGCTCGCGTGGATGCGTGATTGCGCATGGCTCTTGAGCCGCTGCCATTGCGCGCGCATGTCGGCGTCGGCAAACGGCAGCAGGCGCTCGAACGCGAAGCGGCGCTTCAGGCCGGGTGCGATGCCGCAGGCGATTTGTGCCGCCTCGATGGCGATGGTGCCCGAGCCGCAACACGGGTCGTGCAAGGCGCCGCCTTCTTCCGGCGTGCCGCGCCAGCCTGCGGCAGCGAGCATCGCGGCGGCGAGCGTTTCTTTCAGCGGCGCGTCACCCTTGTCTTCACGCCAGCCGCGCTTGAAGAGCGACTCGCCCGAGGTGTCGACATACAGAGAAGCGTGAGTCTCGCCCAGATGCAGCACGATCTGCAGATCAGGCTGCTGGGTGTCGACACTCGGGCGCTCGCCGGTGGCTTCGCGCAGCAGGTCGCAGACCGCGTCTTTTACGCGCAGCGCGGCGAAGTTCAGGCTGCGCAAGGGGCTGCGGTGAGCGGTGGTGTCGACGCGCAGCGTGTGCTCGGGCGTGATCCATTGTTGCCAGTCGACGCTGCGCGCGAGCGCGTACACATCGTCTTCGCTCTGGTAGGGGCCGGACGCGACCTCGGCCAGCACACGCTGCGCGAGGCGGCTCTCGAGGTTGAGCGCCATCACGTCGATGGGGTCGCCATCCACGCCGACGCCGCCGCGGCCGGTGTGCACCTGCGCCGCGGGCAGCACACGCTGCACTTCTTCGGCCAGCCAGGCTTCGACACCGGCCGCGCAGGGCAGGAACAGGGGCAGTGCCACTACATCGTCCGCCGCAGGTTGGCCGGTGCAATGCGCAAGGCTTCGCGGTATTTGGCCACTGTGCGCCGTGCCACCTGGATGCCTTGCTCTTCGAGCATCTTCGAGAGCTGGCTGTCCGACAGCGGCTTGACCGCATCTTCGGCCGCCACCAGCTGCTTGATAAGCGCACGCACCGCGGTGCTCGAGGCGTTGCCGCCGGCGTCGGTGTTGAGCGAAGAGCCGAAGAAGTACTTCAGCTCGAAGGTGCCGAACATCGTGGCCATGTACTTGGCGGTGGTCACGCGCGAGATGGTCGACTCGTGCAGGCCCAGCTCGTCGGCGATCTCGCGCAGCACCAGCGGCTTCATTGCGATCTCGCCGTGGGTGAAGAAGCTCTTCTGCCGCTCGACGATGGCTTGCGACACCCGCTGGATGGTGTCGAAGCGCTGCTGGATGTTTTTCATGAACCAGCGCGCCTCTTGCAAACGCGAGCTCAGCCCCGCATTGGCGCCGCCCGAACCGCGGCTGCCACGAATCGCCTGCGCATACAGGTCGTTGATGCGCAGCTTGGGCATCACGTCGGGGTTGAGCACCACCTTCCAGTTGCGGCCCGACTTCTGCACGATGACGTCGGGCACGATGATGTTGGCCTCGGCGCGAGCGAACTGGCGACCCGGCTTGGGCTCGGTGGCGACGATCAGCGTCTGCGCCTGCTTGATCAGCTCTTCATCGGCACCGGTCGCGGCCATCAGCTTCTTCATGTCGCGGCGGGCCAGCAGCTCCAGGTGCTGCTTGCAGATCATTATGGCGATCATCTGCGCCTCGCTGCGCGGCAAGGCACGCAGTTGCAAGGTGAGGCATTCGCCCAGATCGCATGCGCCCACTCCAAGCGGCTCCATGTTTTGCAACCACTTCAGTGCGCACTGCAGGCGCTCGAGAATCTCTTCGCGCTGCGCGTCGGTGTCGGCGAGTTGCGCGGCAATTTCTTCCAGCGGGTCGGCGAGGTAACCGTCGTCGTTGAGCGACTCGATCAGCACGGTGACGGCCGCTGCGTCTTCGGCGGAGAGGCGCATGCCGAGCAACTGGTTGCGCAGGTGCTCTTGCAGGCTCTCGCCGACGGCGTTGCGCTCTTGCGGGTCGAAGTCGTCGCTGTCGTTGTTGGTGCCGGTGCCGCTGCTGTTGGGCAGCTCGCGGATGCCGTCGAAGTCGTCACGCTCGGTGCCGTTTTCCCAGTCTTCGCGCTCGGTGGTGCCGAATTCGGCGCTGTCCACCCCAGGCGTGGCTTCTTCGGGCGCCGAGTCGGAGTTCGGTTCAGCCACCCGCTCGGCTTCACGCTCGGCCACATGCTCCGAGGGCGAGATGCGCTCGGTCATCGGCTCGAAGGCGGGTGTGGCGTCTTCTTCGGCTTCGAGGAAAGGGTTTTGCTCCAGCATCTGCTCGACTTCTTGGTGGAGTTCGAGGGTGGAGAGTTGCAGCAGGCGGATGGATTGCTGCAGTTGGGGCGTGAGCGCCAAGTGCTGCGACAGGCGTACCTGCAATGACGGTTTCATACTGCTTGGTCCGTCACAAAACTACATTCGGAAGTGTTCGCCGAGGTAGACCTTTCGCACGTCGGCGTTCTCGACGATTTCGGTCGGCGTTCCTTCTGCCAGCACACGCCCCTCGCTGATGATGTAGGCGCGGTCGCAGATGCCCAGCGTCTCGCGCACGTTGTGGTCGGTGATCAGCACACCGATGCCACGCGCCTTCAGAAAACCGATGATGCGTTGGATCTCCAGCACTGCGATCGGGTCGACGCCGGCAAACGGCTCGTCGAGCAGGATGAAGCGCGGCTGCGTGGCCAGAGCGCGCGCGATCTCGACCCGCCGCCGCTCACCGCCCGAAAGCGCCGGCGCCGGGCTTTCGCGCAGCTTCTCGATGCTCAGGTCATTGAGCAGGTCACCCAGTAGCTTGTCGATGGTGGCCTTGGGCAGCGCGCGGCCATCGGCGCCGTGTTGCAGCTCCAGCACCGCGCGGATGTTTTCTTCGACCGTGAGCTTGCGAAAGATCGATGCTTCTTGCGGCAGGTAGCTTAAGCCCAGGCGGGAGCGCTTGTGGATGGGCAGGCGCTCCACACGCTGGCCGTCGATGCTGATCTCGCCGGCATCGGCGCGCACCAGGCCCACGATCATGTAGAAGCTGGTCGTCTTGCCCGCGCCGTTGGGGCCCAGCAGGCCGACCACCTCGCCGCTGTTGACCGCCAGGCGCACGTCTTTCACCACCTTGCGCGCGCCGTAACTTTTTTGCAGGCCCGAGGCCTCCAGCCGGCTGGTGGTGGCGAGCAGCTCGTGCGGCGCAGCGGCGTTCAAGGTTTGCCTCCCTTGGCGGCCGAGGCCGCTTCGGCGGCGGCCGGCGAGTCCTGGCGTGGCGTGAGCACGGCACGCACCCGCCCGGTGGGATTGGCCGGCGTGGCGGCCGAGGCCCCACCCGAGACGATGAAGAGCTCGGCCGTGTTGTCGTAGGTGATGAGCGCACCCGTCACCTCGTCGGCCACCTCGGTGCCACGCAGGCGCTTGACCGCAGCCTTGTTGATGAAGCGGATGGTGTCGGCCTTGCTGTCGTACTCCAGCCGCTCGGCCTGGCCTTCGATGAACTCGTTGACGCCTTCGCGCTTCTGGCGGAAACCGGCCAGCTGGCTGCTGCTGCCGACGGCCGTGGCGTACTGGTAGCCGTCCGGGCTTTCCCGCACCTCGATGCGATTGGCGCGGATGACCATGGTGCCCTTGGTGACCACCACGTTGCCGTTGAAGACGACGATCTGGTTCTGCAGGTCGACCTTGCCGGGCTGGTCGGATTCGACCTCCATCTTCTGCAGCCGGTCGGCCTTTTCGGCCTGCGCGGGCAGGGCCACCAAGCCCAGTGCGAGCGCGCAGGCGGGCAAAAACCGGGTCCAGGAGTGGGAGAAGTGTTGCGTCATTGCGGCATGAAACTTGCAGGCCATTCTAGCCGACAGATTCATGCCGCCAAGTCGCACTTGGGCTGTTTTGCCGCAGATCGCGGCGCCCAAAAGGCTCAGGCCTTGCGCAGTGTCTTGATCAGGTGCTCGGTGACCTGCAGCGCCTTCTCAGGCGAGCCGGCCAGGGTGCCCGAGGTGAAGAATCGGCCGTGGATGCCCATGGCCGGCACGCCGTCGATCTTGTAGGCGTCTGCCAGGCGGGTCGCCTGCTTGGCTTTGGTCTGCACCGAGAACGAGTTGAAAACGTCCATGAACTCCGCGCGGGGAATGCCGTTCTTTTCCATGAAAGCGGCAATGTCCTCGGGCTTTTCCAGGCGCTGGCGGTCGTTGTGGATCGCATAGAACACGCGGCGGTGCAGGGTTTCGACCTTGCCCAGTGCTTCGAGCGCATAGAACGCCTGCTGCTGCGGCGCATAGGCCTCGCGGAACGCGACCGGCACGCGGCGGAAGGCAATGTCGGCCGGCAGGTTCTTCGACCAGGCGTCGAGCGTGGGCTCGAAGGCGCTGCAGTGCGGGCAGCCGTACCAGAAGAACTCGACCACCTCGATCTTGCCGGCCGGCGCATTCACCGGCGCCAGGGTGCCGAGGCGAACATACTGCTTGCCCTCGACCGGGGCGCCCTGCGCCAGCGCCGGCAAGCCAGCCGACAGTGCTGCGGTTCCGAGGCCCAGGCCCACCAGTTGTGCTGAAAAGTCGCGACGGTTCATGTTGTGTGAGTTTCCGAGGTCAATGTGACGGGGTGTGGAGTGCGCCGGAGCCCGTTTAGTTCAGCGGCTCACTTCTGAACCTGAACCAGCGCCGACTCCACGCCCGCGCTTTCCAGCTTTTCTTTGACTTGTGCCGCTTCTTCGCGTCGGTCGTAAGGCCCGAGGCGCACCCGGTAGACCGTGCGACCGGATTGTTCGCGCTCGGTGACCTTGGCCGCCAGCCCCGACATCGCGAGCTTGGCGCGCTGTGCCTCGGCGTCTTCGACCCGGCCAAACGCACCAGCCTGCACAAAGTAGCTCAACGCATCAGTGCCCGGTTTCGTGGACACGGTGCTCTCGGCCGGTGGCTTGCCGGCCAGGATGGCCGCCGGGTCGGGCTTGGTGGTGCTGACGGGCGGAGGCAGCGTGGGCGGCACGGCCGGCGGGGGCGGCGTCACC
>JACMKJ010000510.1 GCA_014380155.1 Rhizobacter sp.
ACCATCTGCCTGGGCAAGAGCACCTATGCGCGCTGCGGGATCATCGTCAACGTGACGCCTTTCGAGCCCGAGTGGGAAGGTTATGTGACGCTGGAGTTCAGCAACACCACACCGCTGCCGGCCAAGATCTACGCCGGTGAAGGCTGCGCGCAGGTGCTGTTCTTCGAGAGCGACGAGGTCTGCGAGACGAGCTACAAGGACCGTGGCGGCAAGTACCAGGGCCAGCGCGGCGTCACCCTACCGAAGACGTAGGCCCCGTCGCATCGTGCGTTAGTGCGCAGGATCAAGGGTTCGGCGATCAACTGGCTACCTCAATCCGTTTATTTCTGACGAACGATATTTCAGGGCATGGCTATCGTGTGGGCACACGCTTCACATGGAGCCACCGCATGAATGCCTTGTCGCAAGCCTTCGATCTGTCGTCTGCCCACACACGCGCGGCGGGTCGGCCTGTGCCGCTGATCGACGACCTCAAGACGCTGGGGCGGTTTCGCAGCAAGATGGCCGAGCAGGCATTGCCGGTCAACGTGGCGCGCATGATGTTTGACCGGCCTTATGCCTTCGACCGCATCGCGCTCGGCCACAGCAGCGCCGATGAGGGCTTGCAGCGCCTGGCCTTGCAGCTCTTTGGGCAGTACGCCAAGAGCGAAGACACCGCGCACTGAGCCGGCTTCTCGATTGACCCCGCGAAGGGCTGCCCACCGGCAGCCTTTTTGTTTTTCGCCTTCGTTACCATGCCTCTTCGGCCAACTCCGGGAGCGCAGCATGAAGTGGGAAGGCAATCGCGAGAGCGACAACGTGGAAGACGCGCGCAGCAGCGGTGGTGGCGGTGGCGGCGGTTTCCGTCTCGGGGGCGGGCGCGGCATCGGCCTGGGCACGGTCGCTGTGGCCCTGGTGGCGGGCTGGGTCTTCGGCATCAACCCGCTGACCGTGCTGGGCTTGCTGAGTGGTGACGGTGGCATGGCGCCGCAGTCGCAGCAGGCACCCGCCCAGCGCCCACCGGCCGACGACAAGCTGGCGCAGTTCGTCTCGGTGGTGCTGGCCGACACCGAAGACGTGTGGCGCGAGCAGTTCAAACAACTGGGCAGCACCTACCGCGAGCCCAAGCTGCGCCTCTTTCGTGGCAGCGAACCCACCGCTTGTGGGCGTGGCGAGGCGGCGATGGGGCCGTTTTATTGCCCCGGCGACCAGAAGGTCTACATCGACCTCACGTTCTACGAAACCATGCGCAACCGCATGGGTGCGCCGGGCGACTTTGCCCAGGCCTACGTGATCGCCCACGAGGTGGGCCACCACGTGCAAAACCTGCTGGGCATCAGCGGCAAGGTCGACAGCATGCGCGGCAAGGTCAGCGAAGCGCAGCAAAACGCTCTCAGCGTGCGGCTCGAGTTGCAGGCCGATTGTTTTGCCGGCGTGTGGGCCCACCATGCGCAGAACGCGCGGCAGATTCTGGAGCAGGGCGATTTGGAAGAAGCGCTCAATGCGGCTTCGCAGATCGGTGACGACACGCTGCAGCGCAAGTCACGCGGCACGGTGCAGCCCGAGACCTTCACCCACGGCAGCAGTGCCCAGCGCGTCGCCTGGTTCAAGAAGGGCATTCAGACTGGCAGCGTGGCGCAGTGCAATACCTTCGAGGCGCGCCAGATCTAGGCGGTGCCGAGCGTTTCGACCGACGAGAGTTTCTTGACGACCGCTTTGCGTGCGGCCATGCGCTGCACGCCGAGCGCGAGCACCACCGACAGGATGGCCGGCAGCCCCTCGGGCACGGCCGCCACGGCGAGCGACACGCCGAGCAGCAGCACGGCGATCAGGTCAGAAGCGGTGCGGATGTCTGACAGGGTGCGGTCACGTGGCGTGCACATTACCGCGTGCGTGCCCCGTTGGACAGCGACTCCAGCCAGTCGCAGCGCAGCCGGCCTTGCAGGTGCAGTGACCTGCGCAGCGCCACATAGACCGAAGGTGCGAGGAAGAGCAGCGCGCAGGCCACGGCCACCCCGGGCCACCACAGCAGCAGGGCGGCGGGTTCGCCCATCCAGCCGACCAGCCAGAGGGTCAGGACGCTGTCCCAGGTGTGGTATTCGATCGGGCATTCGCGCTTGTGAGACACGTGCCAAAGCTTGACGGCATGGAGTTGCTGCAGCGTCATGGCGCACTCCGCTTGAGTGAGACACGCCTTGAGCCTAGAGCGGAATTCGGTGGCTGAACACCCCCAGTTGCGTCAGCCCAGCGTGGCCAGTTGTCGTGCCAGCGACTTGTCGTTGAAGAGCCACTGCCCCGGCAGCAGCCGCAGGCCCTTGTCGCTGGGCCACGCCAGCGCCGGCACACCGTGCACGCCGATCGACTGCATCACACGCTTGGCCCGCTCCATGCGCTTTTCGGTGGCGCGCGCGAGCTGGGGGTCGTCCAGGCGGGCCGCCCAGGCTTCGGGTGTTTCGCCCAGCGAGGCGGCCAGCGCCTGGATGATCACCTCGCGGTCGCAGATGTCGCGCCCGGCGACAAAACGCTCGCGCTGCAGGGCGTGCAGGGCATCGAGCTCACGCAACACGTTCCATTGCGACACCGCCGTGAGTGCTTGTGTGGCCGGCCCACTGTCGAACGGCATCTCGGGGTTGCCCAGCACCTTGCGGCGGTAGACGTCGCTGAAGCGCTGCCCGCTCATGGCGGCGATGCGGGTGTCGGTCTCTTCGATGTGGCGAGCCATCTCGGCGTCGATGCGCCGCGTGGGGTCACCGCCGAACAGGCCGCTGGGCACCGGCTCGACGATGCAGCCGCCCAGGTCGGCCAGCCCGTGGATGGCCGGCATGGCGCCGTAGCACCAGCCGCACAGGGGGTCGTAGAGGTAGATCAGGTGGTCTATCGCCATCCAGTCAGTATGCGACAGTGAAACGCTTCTTCAAGTGCCGCGGCGTTTCGATCTCGTTGACGATGGCCACTGCCAAGTCGGCCACCGAGATGCCGGCGGGTTGGCCGCCGTCCATCAGCACCTCGTCGCCGCCCACGCGAAACTGGCCGGTGCGTGCACCCGGCGCCAGCATCACGGCGGGCGAGACGAAGCTCCAGTCCAGCGTGCTCTCCTGGCGGATCAGGTTCAGCGCCTCGCGGGCGGCCAACGCGCCTTGCTTCCATTCGGCGGGGAACTCGGGTGTGTCCACCAGCTGCAAGCCCGGCGCCACGAACAGGCTGCCGGCACCGCCCACCATCAGCAGTCGCTTGACGCCGCTGCGCTTAACGCCTTCGGTGATGGCGCGGCTGCCTTGCAGGAACACGTCGTGAAGTTGCGGCTCGGCCCAGCCCGGGTTGTAGGCGCTGACCACGGCGTCATGGCCTTCCACGGCGTGGGCCACCTGGCCAGCGTCGAGCACGTCGGCCGTCACCACCTTCAGCCCGGTGCGGGAGGCGTATTTGGCCGGGTTGCGGGCCAGGGCGGTGACCTGGTGGCCGCGTTGAAGCAGTTCTTCCAGCAAGGCCGAGCCCACGAAGCCGGTGCCGCCGATGAGTGCGATGTTCATGTTCGTTTCCAATCAAGTTGTTGATGGTGTGACGATAGGTGCTTCACAATTCGAGCGGAAGTCTGTCAAATCGAAGAAGTTTGTTTAGCAGGGCTTCACAATGGACGATCTTCGGCGCATGGCCGTGTTTGCCGCGGTGGTGCAGTACGGCTCCATGAGTGCCGCGGCACGATCGCTGGCCATGAGCACCTCGGCCGTCAGCCAGCAGGTTCGGCTGCTGGAGCAGGGCAGCGGCGTGACGCTGTTGCACCGCTCCACCCGCAAGCTGTCGCTCACCGATGCCGGCGCGCGTTTTGCCGAACACTGCGCCGTGATGGTGGCAGCGGCCCGGCAAGCCAAGCAGCAACTGGTGCTGGCACACGATGCGCCCACGGGTGAGCTGCGCATGTCGGCACCGGTCGGTTTTGCGCGGCATGTGGCGCCGGCGCTGGCGCCGCTGCTCGCCGCACACCCGGCGCTCAGCCTGCGGCTGCTGGTCGACGACGCCTTGATCGACCTCATCGACGCCCGCATCGACCTCGCCCTGCGGGCAGGCAGGCTGCCTGATTCGAGCTGGGTGGCGCGGCGGCTGTGCGCCTTCGATTGGGTGCTGTGCGCCTCGCCCGACTACCTGCGCCGCCATGGCGTGCCCAATACGCCCTCCGAGCTGCTGCCACACCAGTGGCTGGTCGGCTCGCGCGAGGGCTCGGCGCTGCAGTTCGTGCTGCTGGGCCCCGCCGGCGAGCGCGAGACGGTGCGTGTGGACGCGCGCATCGCCAGCAACAACCAGCTCACCCTGGAGCAGATGTGCACCGCCGGCCTCGGCCTCGCGCTGATGACCCACCCCGACGTGCACGAGGCGCTGCAGGCCGGCCGCCTGCAGCGTGTGTTGCCCGGCTGGGCGATGGAGCCCGGGCCGGTGTGGGCCGTCACGCCCCAGCGCGACAACCAGCCCGCCAAGGTGCGGCACGCGATTGCGGCGCTGCAGGCTTACTTTGAAGCCGCGCCCGGGACTGTGGGTTGAGTGGCCCGCGTCAGCGCTGCAAGGAGCCTGGCAGCAGGATGCCCGTATCCACCTTGCGGATGTCGGTGTGCCCGCAAAAAGCCATGGTCACATCGAGCTCCTTGGCGATGATCTCCAGGCACTGCGTGACTCCGGCTTCACCCATCGCACCCAGGCCATAGAGAAACGCGCGGCCGATCATGGTGCCCTTGGCGCCCAGGGCCACGGCCTTCAGCACGTCTTGGCCCGAGCGGATGCCGCCGTCCATCCAGACCTCGATGCGCGAGCCCACTTCAGAGGCGATGTAGGGCAAGGCCGCAATCGACGAGGGTGCGCCGTCGAGTTGGCGCCCGCCGTGGTTGGAGACGATCAGCGCGTCGGCGCCGCTGTCGGCAGCGAGGCGGGCGTCTTCCACGTCCATGATGCCTTTGAGGATCAGCTTGCCGCCCCAGCGCTTCTTGATCCACTCGACGTCGTTCCAGTTGAGTTGCGGGTCGAACTGCTCGCGCGTCCAGGCGCCGAGCGAGCTCATGTCGCTCACGCCCTTGGCGTGGCCGATCAGGTTGCCGAAGCCGTGGCGCTTTGTACCCGCCATGCCGAGACACCAGCGCGGCTTCATCATCAGGTTGAGGATGTTGGCGAGTGTGGGTTTGGGCGGCGCGGTGAGGCCGTTCTTGATGTCTTTGTGGCGCTGGCCCAGCACCTGCAAGTCGAGCGTGAGGACCAGCGCGGAGACGCCGGCGGCCTTGGCGCGGTCCATCAGGCGCTCCATGAAGTCGCGGTCGCGCATCCAGTAGAGCTGGAACCAGAACGGCGCCTTGGTATGCGCCGCGATGTCTTCGATCGAGCAGATGCTCATGGTCGAGAGCGTGAACGGCACGCCGAACTTTTCAGCCGCGCGCGCCGCAAGAATCTCGCCATCGGCGTGCTGCATGCCGGTGAGCCCGGTGGGCGCGATGGCCACCGGCATCGCCACGCTCTGGCCCGCCATGGTGGTGCGCAGCGAGCGGTTGCTCATGTCGACTGCCACGCGTTGGCGCAGCAGGATGCGCTTGAAGTCGCTCTCGTTGGCGCGGTAAGTGCCTTCGGTCCAGGAGCCCGAGTCGGCGTAGTCGTAGAACATGCGTGGCACGCGCTTTTGCGCGAGCACACGCAGGTCTTCGATGCAGGTCACCACAGGCATCAGCGGCGGCGCCTCGGCACGAAGTTGAGTTGGGTGTTGGCCGACACCGGCGTGGCGCTCACCTGCACCGGCACGGCGGGCTGGTCTTGCAGTTGGTCAGGGTGCCACAGCGTGAGCTGGGCGGCACCGTCAGGCACACCTTCGATGGTGGCCACACCCTTGGCGTCGGTCTTGCCGAACCAGGGGGTGTCGGCCACATAGACCTGGCCACGCATCGAGCCGTGGATGTGGCAGCTCAGGCCGATGGGGCCGGCCTGGTCCATCTTGATGTCGGCGGTCGAGGTGCCCGAGGGTTTCTTGGCCGGGCCGCTGGGGTAGGGGTCGGTGCCCCCACGCGCCGAGGCGATGGGGTCGGCATCGAGCCGCAACTCGAAGGTCTTGGCCGGTGCAATGCTGCCGAGCGGGCCGCTGGCGGTGGCGCGCACGTGGTGGTCGTAGCCGTCTTTGTTGATGAAGCGCAGCGTGCTGCCCACCGGCACCACTGTCAAGAAGGGAATGAAGCGCAATCCTTCTTGTGTGATCACCACCGGCTTGGCGGCTGGCGAGGGCACGGCCTTGACGGTTTGTTGAACCAGTACCACCACATCGGGGGCGGGTTTGCCGTCTTTGTCGGTGATGGTGAGTTGCACGGTACCGGCGCGGGCCAAACCGGCCACCAGGGCGAGCGCAAGCAAGGCAAGGGCGTTTTTGTTCATGGTGTGCAAAGAGTAGGGGTGAAGGGTAGAGGCTTCGTCAGTCCCGCGAAAGCGGGAATTCACGGTGTGTCGCGATGCCGCTCTGCCATGGCGGTCAAGGCGTGTTGATGATGTCGCGGTGCATCGGCGCGAGCTTGGCCAGCAGCTTGTTTTGTGTGCTGAAGCCGATGCCCTGCGCGTCCATGCTTTGTTGCAGCACCTCGACCAGGGCGTTGAAGTTGCTCTTGGTGATGTCCATGCCGGCGTGGGCCTTTTTCATGTCGGGACCCTTGAGCCTGCAGGGCCCACCCGAGACTTCGCAGAACTGCGCCACCAGCTGGGCCTTGACGTGCTTGTGGTCGACGTCCTTGAAGAAGGGGTTCATGCGCGAGTCGGCAAGCAGGCGCGTCATGAAGTCGTCCATCAGCGTGGTCAGGCCGGGCTGCGCTCCGAGTTGCTGGTAGAGGCTGTCGTCGGTGGTTTGGGCGTGGGAGGTGGCGCCGGCCAGGAGTGAGGCGCAAACGATGAGGTTTCGAAAGATGTTGCTCATGGAAGGCTCCGATTCAAAAGGCAATCTGTGCAGACAGGTAGGCACCTGTTTGGCGACGCTTGACCACCCCCGGCACGATCTTTCCGAGGTCCACATAGGCGGCTGTGAGCGAGAAGTGCTTGCTCGGCGCCCAGGCGACAAACAGGTCGGCCCAATCGTCTTCTTTCAGGGTCTCTGGGCCGGTGTATGTGGTGAGCGCGTTGTTGTCCTTCAGGTTGTCAGGCTTGGCGCGGTACTCAACGCCGATGGCCACGCTCTTGTGCAGCAGGTACGCCACAGAAAACTCAGGCTGCAGTTTGTAGCTGGTGTGGTCTGTAGCGCCGAAGCCGAGCAGCCCGTTCTGGTTGGCCTTGGTCGCACGCAGCGTGGCGTTGACCAGAATGCCTGGCGAGAGAAAGAGTTTGGTCGCACTGACGTAGACATCGACGCCGCTGTCTTTGGCGCCAAATGACTCGAGCACCGGTGCCAGCGGGCCGGAGCGGGCCTTCTTGTACTGGAGGCCGGCGGCGATCTGCGGCATCCAGGTGTCGCTGTCGAGCACGGCGTCACCGGCGAGGCGCACCTTCGCACCGAAGATGTCTTGCTTCAGTCGCAGGTTGGTGAAAGTGGGATCGCTCAGCACGCTTGCCAGCGCACCACCCACCGGGCCGGTGTCGAACTCTTGCGTTGCAATCGACAGCTCAACCCGGTCGCCGTAGCTCGCGGCTGCGCCATAGGCCTTGAGTCCGTAGTCCTGCGTTTTCACGCGCGTTGCGAACGCCGAACCACCGATCTCACCCGCAGTGGCATACCCGCCAGTCACGGCCCAGGGTGTGAGGCCACCACCGGCAGCACCGTCGATGCTGCTCACACCACCGGTCAGCAGCAGCTTGCCGCTGAAGGTGGTGGGGCTGGCGGGCTGCGCCAGCACCGGCGCAACGGTCAGGGCCAGCGGCAAGGTGCAGGCGAATGCCGTGCAGTGGCTTCGCAGGGCTCGAAAGGACATGCGTCTTCTCCTTGTGTCGGTTGAACAGGGCTCGACGACTACTTACGCGGCACCGTTACGTCTGGATGCAATTGAATGTGTGCACTAGTTGGCAGCCGGCGCATCAGTTTTCAGAAGGCGGTGCGGCGTCGAACAGTGGCATCGGCGCATGGTACGCAGCGGGTGCCTCCTGTGCCATCAGTGGGGCCTCGGTCCCATGAGGGTCCACCAGGTTGGCCAGTTTGGCCAGGTTGCCAGCGCGCACGCCCAGCAGGCGCAGGCGGCGGGTGAGGTCGACACGCTTCAGGCATTCGCCGGCCGCGCGGCGGATGCTGCGGGCGTCGAGGGTGTGAGCCGGCAGGGTGAGGTCGCGGGTGACGATCTTGAAATCATCGAAGCGCAGCTTGATGCCGATGGTCTTGCTGGCGTAGCCCTTGCGCGCGAGGTCGTCGGCGAGCTCGAAGCACAGGTCGGTGAAGATGGTGCTCAAGGTGCTGCGGTCGCGCACCGCGTGCAGGTCACGCTCGAAGGTGGTTTCGCGGCTCATCGACACCGGCTCGCTGTAGGTGACCACCGCCCGCTCGTCGCGCCCGTGGGCGGCTTCATGCAGCCAGGCGCCGTAGCTCTTGCCGAAGTTCGCGATCAGGAAAGCCGCGTCGGCCGCTGCCAGCTCGCCGATGGTGTGGATGCCATGCGCCGCGAGCTTCTCGCTTGCTTTGGGGCCGATGCCGTTGACCTTGCGCACCGCCAGCGGCCAGATGCGGGTGGGGATCTCGTCGAGACCCAGCAGCGTGAGGCCGTTGGGCTTGTCGAACTCGGAGCACATCTTCGACAAGAGCTTGTTCGGTGTGATGCCCACCGAGCAGGTCAGGCCGGTGGCGTTGAACACCGCGTCTTTCAGCGACTGGCCGGCGGCGCGGCCGGCGTCGTCTTGGGCACCGGGGTGGTCGGTGAGGTCGATGTAGATCTCGTCGACGCCACGGTCTTCTACCAGCGGCGCCATGCTGCGCACCGCGGCCTTGAAGAGGCGCGAGTAGCGGCGGTATTCGTCGAAGTCGACCGGCAGCAGGATGGCGTCGGGTGCCAGCAGCGCCGCTTTCATCGTGCCCATGGCCGAGAACAAGCCGAGAGCACGCGCCTCGTAGGTGCTGGTGGTGAGCACGCCGCGGCCGGTGTAGTCACGCAGCCGAAAGAACTCACGGCTGCCGTCGGCACGCAACATCGGCTGGTGGCGCCGCCCGCCGCCGATCACCACCGGCAGCCCGCGCAACTCGGGGTAACGCAGCAGCTCGACCGACGCATAAAAGGCGTCCATGTCGAGGTGGGCGATCAGGCGGGGTGCAGGGGCGGCCATGGGCATGTGCGAGTCACTGTATTTTCATACAGCGACCTGCATTGCGCCAGTGCCTTGCTGCGGTGGGTGTGCGGGGCTGCCCCCGCTGGGTCAGGGGGCGAGCAGCGAAGCCACGCCTTTTGTCAGCTCGGTGTCGACCAGGTAGCGCAGGCGCTCGATCTTGTCGGCCGGGCTCAGCGTGTCCCAGGGGTTGTAGGCCTCTTTGTTGGCCGTACTCGTCATGGTCGAGGCCTCGATGGACTTCTGTCGCAACACGGCAGACGACCCCAGATCGACCAGCGACAGCCGCATGAACGCGAACGGGGCCAGGAAGCCGGTGCTCTGGCGTCGGGTTTTGACGTTGAGCATCTCAGTCACATTGTCGATGTAGAAACCCAGCCCTTCGACCACGCCGCTGCCAACTTTGGCGCCGTCGGCCTGCATGCGTGCTTCTGCGCGGAACTTGGTCACGAGCAGCAGGTGCGTGGCGCCGTCGGCTTTCAATGCCGAGTGAATCGCCTCCGGCAAGACCAACTTGCCGTCGCTGAAGAAGCGGTCCTGGCGTGTGAACAAGCTGGGTGAGGCCAACTCGAACAACTGGCTTCGCGGCTTGTCGGGCTGGGCGTTCAGGGCCTTTTCAATCGTGCTGAGCGCGATCCTGTCGAACAGGCCGTCGGTCATATCGATGGTTTCCCGCCGGTTCCTGTCGATGTTGCTGCCCGTGCTCATCTGGTAGGTCACCACACTCATCTTGTCGCCAATGAGCGAGATCACTGCGTAGGTGCGCGGGCCTTCGGCAGCGCTTGCCGCGGTGGCCATTCCCAGCCATGCCGTACCACAGAGAACCCAGGCTACCAGTCGACGTTTCATTGTTTTCTCACTCAATCTGCGAAGTGCCGTATTGCAGCACAGCTGGGCGGCTGTGGGCGAGTCGGGGCGCGCGTGAGGGTCGATCCGCTACAGTCGAACGACCCTGATCCACCGCCCTTTCCATGACCATCGAGACCCAAGACGACGTCGACGGACTGCAACGCATCGGTCGCGTTGTGTCTCTCGTTCTGCAGCACATGCTCGACGTCATCGAGCCCGGCATGACCACCCGCGAGCTCGATGCGATCGGGGCGCAACTGCTGGCGCAACACGGTGCACGTTCGGCGCCGCAGCTCACCTACGGGTTTCCGGGCGCCACCTGCATCAGCATCAATGAAGAAGCGGCCCACGGCATTCCCGGAGACCGCGTGATCTGCGCGGGCGACCTGGTGAACGTCGACGTGTCGGCCGAGCTGGGCGGCTACTTTGCCGACACCGGCGGCACACGCGCCGTGCCGCCCACGACCGCTTTGCAAACGCGCCTGTGCCATGCCACACGCGAAGCCCTGAAGGCCGCCATGAAGCAGGCGCGTGCCGGCGCGCCGATCAACGCCATCGGTGGCGCGATCGAGCGCACCGCACGGGCCTACCGCTTCAAGGTGATCGAGAACCTGGCCAGCCACGGCGTGGGCCGCGCGCTGCACGAAGAGCCGACGGAAATTCTGGGTTACCGCGACCCGGGCGACACCCGTGTGCTGCGCGAAGGCCAGGTCATCACCATCGAGCCCTTTCTCTCCACCCGCAGCCGCATCGTCGAAGAAGCGGCCGATGGCTGGACGCTGGTCGCAGCCCCCGGCAACCTTTCGGCGCAATATGAGCACACCATGATCATCACGCGCGGTGCGCCGATCGTTGTCACGACCCTTTGAGATGGTCATGACCTACACCGCTCACTGCCTGTGCGAAGGTGTGAAGTTCCGCATCAGCGGCGAGCTGCAGCCGATCCAGGTGTGCCATTGCGTGCAATGCCGCAAGGCGCAGGGCACGGTGTTTGCCACCAACATGCCGGTGGCGCGCTCGGCCTTTCACCTCGACAGTGGTGCCGAGCTGGTGACCGAATATGAGTCGTCGCCCGGCAAGAAGCGGGCGTTTTGCAAGCGCTGCGGCTCGCCCCTCTACAGCCGCCGAGATGACCTGCCCGAGGTGCTGCGCATCCGCGCCGGGCTCATCAACGAGCCGCTCGCGGTGCGGCCGGCAGCCCACTTCTACGTGGCCAGCAAGGCGAATTGGTGGAGCATCGAAGACGGGCTGCCCCAGTTTGCCGCGGCCTACACTGCACCCAACCCCTGACCACCCACGTGCTTGACTTCGAAGCCGCCCCCATAGAGTCGTCGCAGATGCGGCGTGCCGGCAAGGGCTTGCTGTCGCTCGCGCTGATGGACGCGCGCAACCACACGCTGCGCTGGATGAGCGCGCTGGAGGCTGCGCTCACCGAGCCGCCGTTGGGTGTGCCGATGCAGCCCGAGCTGAACCCACCGTTGTGGTCGCTTGGCCACCTGGGCTGGTTCCAGGAGTACTGGATCTCGCGCAACGTGCAACGCCAACGCGGCGAACACGCCGACCCCGGGTCGCTGCGGCTCGCGTCCATCGACCCGTTTTCCGACGAGTGGTACGACCCCACGCTCGCGCCCCACGGCGCCCGCTGGCAACTGCCGCTGCCGCACGCGCAGGCCACACGCCAGTACCTGGCCGACACGCTCGAGACCACGCTCGAGCTGCTGGAACACACGCCCGAAGAAGACGGTGCCATGTACTTCTATCGCCTGGCGCTGTTTCGTGAAGACATGCAGTGCGAGGCCTTTGCCGAGATGTCGCAGACGCTGGGCTTCGACGCCGGCTTGCTGCCCTTGCTTGGCACCCTGGCCACACGCGTCCCGCTCTTGTTCCCGGCCTCACGCTGGTCGCTCGGCACCGGGCCGCATGGGTTTGCCTTCGACAACGAGCGCCCGGCGCACGAGCACGCCGTGCCCGAGTTCGAGATCGATGCGCAGCCCATCACCTGGGCGCAGTACTGCGAGTTTGTCGAAGACGGTGGGTATGACGACGTGTCGCAATGGTCGTCTGAAGGCTGGGCCTGGGTGCAACAAGAAGGCCGGCGCACACCGCGCCATGTGGACCAGATGCGCCAAAGCGTGATGCTGCAGCGCTTCGGCAAGCTCACCCGCGTGCCGATGAGCCAACCCGCCATGCATGTGAGCTGGTACGAAGCCGACGCCTGGTGCCGCTGGGCGGGCCGGCGCCTGCCCACCGAGCTGGAGTGGGAGCTGGCAGCGCACACCGGTCCGTCTCGCGGCCTGCGCTTCGGCCAGGTGTGGGAGTGGACGGCGGGGAGCTTTCGCCCCTACCCGGGCTTCACCCCAGGCCCGGACCGCAGCTACTCGCAGCCGGCGTTCGGCGCCCACAAGGTCTTGCGCGGCGCGTCTTTTGCCACACGCGAACGCATGCGCAACCCGAAGTTCAGGCGCTTCCTGCTGCCACATCGAGACGATGTGTTCAGCGGGTTCCGCAGCTGCGCGATTTAGCTGCCCCGCAGGCCCATGGGCGCGGCAACCACGCCGCATACTTGGGTATGTCGTTCACCGCGCCTGCCAGCCACCTGCCTGACCTCGCGGGAAAGACGCGCGTGGTCGGCCTGGGCGCTTCCGCGGGCGGCCTCGAGGCGTTGGAACAATTCCTCTCGAACGTGCCGGCCCACAGCGGCCTGGCCTATGTGGTGGTGCAGCACCTGGACCCCACCCACAAGGCCATGCTGGCCGAGCTGCTGCAGCGGTCCACCGCCATGCCGGTGCGTGAAGCGCTCGAGCGCATGCGCGTCGAGCCTGATGTGGTCTACGTCATCCCGCCAAACACCGAGCTGACCGTCATCAACGGGCTGCTGCGCCTGGCTCCGCCCGCGCAGCCCAGGGGCATGCGGCTGCCCATCGACGTGTTGTTCAGCTCTCTCGCGCGAGATCAGGGTGAAGGGGCTGTGGGCGTGGTGCTCTCGGGCATGGGCTCGGACGGCACCTTGGGTCTGCAGGCGATCAAGACGCAAGGCGGCCTGACCCTGGCGCAGCAGCCGGCATCGGCCCAGTTCGACTCGATGCCCCGCAGCGCCATCGAAGCCGATGCGGCCGACATCGTGGTGCTGCCTGGCGAGATGCCCCAACGCATCTTGCTCGTGGCGGCCACGAAGCAGGCGGCATCGTCTGCGGCAGCGGGCGAAGGCGATGGTGGCTCGCCCTCGTTGAGTGCCGTCCTGAAGCTGCTTTGGGAGCGCAGCAAACACGACCTGACCCTGTACAAGCCCAGCACCCTGACTCGCCGCATCGAACGGCGTGTGGCCGTGCACGGCCTCGCCTCGATGGCCGACTACGAGGCGTTCCTGCGCCAGAACCCCCAAGAACTCGACCTCCTCTTCAAGGAGATGCTGATCGGCGTGACCAGCTTCTTTCGAGACCCGCTGGTGTGGGCCGAGTTGAAGAGTTCACTGGCGTTGGCCCTCGCCATGCGGCCGGGCCAGGACACACACCTTCGCGCCTGGGTGGTGGGTTGCTCCACCGGTGAAGAGGCGTACTCGCTGGCCATGGTGCTCAAAGAGGTGGTGACTGAGCTGCCACAGCCTGGCGAGTGCAAGCTGCAGATCTTTGCCACCGACCTCAGTGCCGACGCGATTGCGGTAGCCCGCAGGGGGTACTACCCCGCCGCCATCACTGTCGACGTGGGGCCTGAGCGCCTGGCCCGCTTTTTCACTGCGCGTGGGGAAGGGTTTCAGATCAACAAGGAGATCCGCGAGACCGTGCTCTTTGCCCAGCACGACGTGATCCTCGATCCGCCGTTCACCCGGCTTGACATCTTGTCGTGCCGCAACTTGATGATTTATTTCAGCGCGGCGTTGCAGCGCCGGCTGATCCCACTGTTTCACTACAGCCTGCGGCCCGGTGGCTTGCTGCTGCTGGGTGGGTCTGAGACGGTCGGCCGATCGCAGGCGCTGTTTGGGCCCTTGAGCGCCAAGGCGAGGCTCTACCGACGCGGTGACAATGCTGCGAGTGCGGTGGACTTTCCCGTCAACCGCCGCTCGTCAGTGCGCATGCACGCGCAGGAGCCCACCGTGTCGAACCCCAGCCATCAGCCCGCCAACCTGCAACCGCTTGCAGACCAACTGCTGCTGCAGCGTTTCTCTCCGCCGGCGGTGCTGGTGAACGAAAGCGGTGACATCGTCTATGTCAGTGGCCGCACGGGCAAATATCTGGAGCCGGCGGCCGGCAAGGCCAACTGGAACATCCACGTCATGGCCCAGCCTGGCATCCGCACCCAGGTGGCGGGCGCTTTGCGGCGGACCTTGCAGGACAGAAAACCGGTGGAGTTGCCGGGCCTGCGGCTCGAAGGCGAGACGCAGGGCATCGTCGACGTGACGGTTCAGGTCGTCGACGAACCCAAGGCGCTCGGGGGCATGGTCATGATTGTCTTTCGGGATGTGCCCAGCTCGGCCGCAGGGGCCCGCAAGCGGCGCAAAACGGCAGGGCAGGTCGATGCCGGGGCGAGCGACGAGCTGCTGCGCTCGCAAGAGGAGATTCGCGCGCTGCGCGAGGAGATGCGTGCGTCTGAAGAGGAGCTGCAGGCTTCCAATGAAGAGCTTCAGTCGACCAATGAAGAGCTGCAGTCGGCCAACGAAGAATTGACGACCTCCAAGGAAGAGGCGCAATCGATGAATGAGGAGCTGCAGACGATCAACACCGAGCTGCAGTCCAAGCTCGACGACCTGGCGCTGGCTCAGAGCGACATGCAGAACCTGCTCAACAGCACCGACATCGCCACGCTCTTTCTCGACAGCGCGCTGAACGTGAGGCGCTTCACCGAGAAGATTACCCGCATCGTTCACTTGCGTGAGGGTGATATCGGCCGCCCCCTGAGCGAGCTGGCCAGCACGCTCAACTATCCCGAGCTGCACGCCGATTCAAAGGAAACCCTGCGCACGCTGGCTGTTTCCGAGAAGCAGATCTCTGCCACCGATGGCCACTGGTTCATGGTGCGCATCATGCCGTACCGTACCCTCACCAACGTGATCCAGGGGGTCGTCATCACCTTCATCGACATCACGGCTGCAAAGCAGCTGGAGGATCGCCTGCGCAAGGCGTAGAGTCGGGCAGCGGCAACCTGGCCGCGGCAACGAGAGTTCACCATGCCCAGCCACATCGACGCTTTGGGTGACACACAGAATCTGCGTTCGCGTGCCCTTTTGCAGCTTGATCCCCGCAGCAGCTCAGCGAACTCCCGATCGGACGCTGCCGCGGCTTTGGGTGTGTTGCACCAGTGGGCCTCGTCGCCGTCGACCGCGTCAGACGCCCTGACCTTGCTCCATGAGCTGCAGGTGCATCAGGTCGAACTTGAAATGCAGGCCGAGGAGCTGCGCAGTTCTCGCATTGCTATGGAGGCCGAGCTGCAGCGCCACGTCCAGCTGTATGACTTTGCGCCAGTCGGCTATTTCACGGTCGATCAAAACACCACGCTGTGCGAACTGAACGCAACGGGCGCGCGCCTGCTCGGTGCCGAGTGCGACGCCCTGTTGGGGCGCTGCCTCGACAGCTTTCTCACGGCCCCGGCTGCCGACATGCTGCACACCTTGCTGGCGCGCGTGAACGAAGGCCACGTGGGCGAGGTCTGCTCGCTTCAACTGGCAGCCGGCGGCGACGAGGCTCGCCGCCTGAGTGCATCTGCTTGTGCCGACCCTGCCGGCCGAGGCTTCCTGATTGCGATCTTCCCGAGCGCAGGCTCGGTCTGACCGCAAGGCCTGCTCACCCCAAAGACAGGGAAGAAAGCAGGCGGTCGTATTCGCGTCGGACGACCTCGTAGCACTCGCAGGCTCGCCGCTCGAGCCCGAGGCGGTCCAGCACGGCAATGTGGCCGCGCGAGTAACTGATCAGCCCCGCTTGTTGGCAACTGTGCGCCGATGCAGTGACGCCCTCGCGGCGTACACCCAGCATGTTGGCGATCAACTCGTGGGTCATCTCGATTTCACGACCGGGCAGGCGGTCCAGCCTCATCAGCAGCAAGCGGCACAGCTGCTGGTCGAGTGTGTGATGGCGATTGCACGCGGCGGTTTGTGCCATCTGCGCAATGAGCGCTTGCGTGTAGCGGAGC
Organism: Rhizobacter sp.; assembly: GCA_014380155.1. Taxonomy (GTDB): domain Bacteria; phylum Pseudomonadota; class Gammaproteobacteria; order Burkholderiales; family Burkholderiaceae_C; genus Rhizobacter. Next base: position 16,186 of record JACMKJ010000510.1, read on the forward strand.
AGCAGGTCGCGCACGGGCGGCCGGTTGAACTCGTCCATGAGCACTTCTGCCCGCATTCGATGCGCTTGCCCATCACTTTGAACCACCGCACGGTTCGACGTCGAGCCGCCACCCATGTAGATCGACAGGCCCACCAGCCCCTCGCTGCCCACCACGGCAATCTCCGTGGAAGAGCCTGCATCCGTCACACACTGCAGCGAGACGATGGCCGTGGTCGGAAAGTACACGTGACTCAGTGGCCGGCCGGGCTCGTGAATCGTATGGCCTCGCAACAGTTCGATCGGCTCAAGCTGGCTTCGCCAGCGCAACCACTCCGCCTCGGGCAGGGCGCCGACGAGTCGATTCAGTCGGGGGTTCGGGTCTTTGTCCATCCAATGGAGAAGTAGGCAAGTAAGCCTGAAAGCAAGTGCTAGCTAAGGTACCTCTTGATCGCAGATCGGGCAATGAGTTGAGGAACATTAATTTGCAGTCCGGGTGGGTTCAAGGCGCGTAGCGCACCGCCTGCTCACCACGGCAAAAGCCGTAGAGCTGCATGCCCGCCTGGCGGGCGATGTCGACAGCCAGCGTGGTCGGCGCCGAGATGGTGGCGAGCAGCGGCACGCCCATGCGCGCGCACTTGCGCACCAGCTCGTAGCTCGCGCGGCTCGACATCACGACGAACCCATCGTCGAAAGGCTGCTTGTCTAGCGCCTTTTGGCCAAGCAGCTTGTCGAGCGCGTTGTGCCGGCCCACGTCTTCCATCACGCGTGTGATGTTGCCTTCGGGTGTGGCCCAGGCCGCGGCGTGATGAGCGCCAGTCAGGGCGTTGAGCGGCTGCAGTGCGGGCAGTTGAGAAACGGCTCGCAGCACGGTGGCGGGCAACAAGCGGGAAGCCCAGGCGGGTGGGTTCAGCGGCTGGGGTGTCAGGTCGAGTTGCTTGAGGCTGTCGATGCCACACAAGCCGCAGCCGGTGCGGCCGACCAGGTTGCGGCGCCGCTCCTGCAAGCGGGCGGCGGCGGCGCTGGCCACCTCGAGCTGGAGCTCGATGCCTTCGGCACCCGTGACCACCTCGATGCCTCGGCATTCGCTGCGCGAGCCGAGCAAACCTTCAGACAGGGCGAAGCCCAGCGCAAACGCTTCCAGATCGGCGGGCGTGGCCATCATCACGGCGTGCGAGATGCCATTGAAGACGAGTGCCACCGGCACCTCGGCGGCAATGCGGTCGCTTTTTGGCTGCGCCTGCCCGACGCGCCACACCGAGACCTCGCGCGTCGGCTCCACGTGGCTCACACCAGCACGCTGCGGTGGCTGGTGATGGCTTGCAACACGGCCGGGTGCAGGCCGGCACCAGCTTGGCCGTCGATGTGGGCCAACAGCTCACGTCGCATGCGCGGCTCCCAGAACTTCTGGATGTGCACGGCGATGCCTTCCTCGGCTTCCACCGGGTCGGGCATCGACTCGAAGAAGTCGCCGATCTGGTTGGCCATCTTGACCAGGTTGTCGATGTGCATGGCTCGTTTGTGTCAGTTACTTGGCCCCGACCTCGTGCGCGGCGTTCAGCAGGCCTTGTTGCAGCCGGTCGAAGCGGCTGTGCTCCTGCTGCCAGGCCGAGGGCTGCATCACCGGCATCACCTGCACTGCGGTCACCTTGTACTCGGGGCAGTTGGTGGCCCAGTCGGAGTTGTCGGTGGTGATCACGTTCGCGCCCGACTCGGGGAAGTGGAAGGTGGTGTAGACCACACCCGGCGCCACCCGGTCGGTCACGGTGGCGCGCAACACGGTGTCGCCGGCGCGGCTTTGAATGCCCACCCAGTCGTCGTGCTTGATGCCGCGGTCTTCGGCGTCGTGCGGGTGGATCTCGAGCCGGTCTTCGCTGTGCCATTCCACGTTGGGCGTGCGCCGTGTCTGCGCGCCCACGTTGTACTGCGACAAGATGCGCCCTGTCGTCAGCAGCAGCGGGAACTTGCGCGTGATCTTCTCGTCGGTGGCCACGTACTTGGTGATGATGAAGCGGCCCTTGCCGCGCACGAATTTGTCGATGTGCATGGTCGGCGTGCCGTCGGGCGCGGCGTCGTTGCAGGGCCACTGCACGCTGCCCATCTGTTCGATCTTGTCGAAGCTCACGCCCTTGAAGGTGGGTGTGAGCGCGGCGATCTCGTCCATGATCTGCGAGGGGTGGGTGTAGTTCATCGGGTATCCCAGCGCGTTGCTGAGCTTGACCGTGACTTCCCAATCGGCGAGGCCGGCCTTGGGCGGCATCACCTTGCGCACACGCGAGATGCGGCGCTCGGCGTTGGTGAAGGTGCCGTCTTTCTCCAGGAACGACGAGCCGGGCAAGAACACGTGCGCGTACTTGGCCGTCTCGTTCAAGAAGAGGTCTTGCACCACGATGCATTCCATCGCCATCAGCGCTTCGGCCACGTGCTGCGTGTTGGGGTCGCTCTGGACGATGTCTTCGCCCTCGCAGTACAGGCCCTTGAAGCTGCCGGTCAGCGCAGCGTCGAACATGTTGGGAATGCGCAGGCCCGGCTCGGGCTGGATGGTCACGCCCCACACGTCTTCGAACGAGGCCCGCACCGTGCTGTCGGACACGTGGCGGTAGCCCGGCAGCTCGTGCGGAAACGAGCCCATGTCGCACGCACCCTGCACGTTGTTCTGGCCACGCAGCGGGTTAACGCCCACACCTTCGCGGCCCACGTTGCCGGTGGCCATGGCGAGGTTGGCAATGCCCATCACCATGGTCGAGCCCTGGCTGTGCTCGGTGACGCCCAGGCCGTAGTAGATGGCCGAGTTGCCGCGGCGGGCATACAGGCGCGCGGCGGCGCGCACTTCGGCGGCCGGCACACCCGTCACCTCTTCCATCAGCTCGGGTGAGTTTTCGGGCTTTGCCACGAACTCGCGCCATTCGTTGAACGACTTCGGGTCGCAGCGCTCGGCCACATAGGCCTCGTCGACCAGGCCTTCGGTGACGACCACGTGCGCCAGCGCGCTGATGATGGCCACGTTGGTGCCGGGCTTCAACTGCAGGTGGTGAGCGGCGCGGATGTGCGGCGACTTGACGATGTCGATGCGGCGCGGGTCGACCACGATCAGCTGCGCACCCGGCTCTTTTCCATTTCCTCGCAGACGCCGCTTCATGCGCGAGGCGAACACCGGGTGCCCATCGGTCGGGTTGGCGCCGATGATCATGATGACGTCGGCTTTCTCCACCGACTTGAAGGTCTGCGTGCCGGCCGAGGTGCCATAGGTCTGGCCGAGCCCGTAGCCGGTGGGCGAGTGGCACACACGTGCGCAGGTGTCGACGTTGTTGTTGCCGAAGGCGGCGCGCACCAGCTTTTGAACCAGGTAGGTTTCTTCGTTGGTGCAGCGTGACGAGGTGATGCCGCCGATGGAGTCGCGCCCGTGCTCGGCCTGCAGGCGCTTGAACTCGCTCGCGGCGTAGTTGATGGCTTCGTCCCAGCTCACCTCTTGCCACGGGTCGGTGATCTTCTTGCGGATCATCGGCGTGGTGATGCGGTCCTTGTGCGAGGCGTAGCCCCAGGCAAAACGGCCCTTCACGCAGGAGTGGCCTTCGTTGGCCTTGCCGTCTTTCCACGGCACCATGCGCACGACCTCGTTGCCCTTCATCTCGGCTTTGAAGCCGCAGCCCACGCCGCAGTAAGCGCAGGTGGTGATGGCGCTGTGCTCCGACTGGCCGAGCCAGATCACGCTCTTTTCTTGCAGCGTGGCGGTGGGGCAGGCTTCGACGCAGGCACCGCAGCTCACGCACTCGCTGTCCATGAAGTTTTGATCTTGCCCGGCCGACACGCGCGACTCGAAGCCGCGCCCGCTGATGGTCAAGGCGAAGGTGCCCTGCGTTTCTTCACACGCCCGCACGCAGCGGTTGCAGACGATGCACTTGCTCGGGTCGTAGGTGAAATAGGGGTTGGACTCGTCCTTCTTGTCCTTCAAATGGTTGGCACCGTCGAAGCCGTAGCGCACGTTGCGCAGGCCGGTCACGCCGGCCATGTCTTGCAGCTCGCAGTTGCCGTTGGCGCTGCAGGTCAGGCAATCGAGCGGGTGGTCGCTGATGTAGAGCTCCATCACGCCCTTGCGCAGCTCTTGCAGCTTCGGTGATTGCGTGCGCACGTTCATGCCGGCTTCGGCCGGGGTGGTGCACGAGGCGGGGTAGCCCTTGCGGCCATCGATCTCGACCAGGCACAAGCGGCACGAGCCGAAGGGCTCCAGGCTGTCGGTGGCGCAGAGCTTGGGTACTTTCACGCCAGCGTCCATCGCGGCACGCATCAGCGAGGTGCCGGCGGGCACGGTGACCTGCTCGCCGTCGATGGTCAGCGTGACCTCCTGGGCGGACTCGCGCTTGGGTGTGCCGTGGTCGATTTCTTTCAGGTGCTGCAGCATGGACTGTCCTTCAGGCGGCTTTGGCAACCGGGGCTGCGATGCCGAAATCTTGCGGGTAGTGGTTCAGCGCCGACAACACCGGGTAGGGCGTCATGCCGCCCATGGCGCACAGCGAGCCGTGGACCATGGTGTCGCACAGGTCGCGCAGCAGCTGCACTTGTTGTGGGCGGTTCTGGTTCAGCGTGATCTTGTCGATGACTTCCACGCCGCGCGTGGAGCCGATGCGGCAGGGCGTGCACTTGCCGCAGCTCTCGAGGGCACAAAACTCCATCGCATAACGCGCGAGCCGCGACAGGTCGGCCGTGTCGTCGTGCGCCACGATGCCGCCGTGGCCCACCACCGCGCCGAGCGCCGCGTAGGCCTCGTAGTCGAGCGGCACGTCCCATTGCGATTCGGGCATGTAGGCGCCCAGCGGCCCGCCCACTTGCACCGCCTTGATCGGCCGGCCCGAGGCCGAGCCGCCGCCGTAGTCGTACAGCAACTCGCGCAGCGTCACGCCAAAGGCGCGCTCGACCAGGCCGCCGCGCAAGATGTTGCCGGCGAGTTGAATCGGCAGCGTGCCACGCGAACGGCCCATGCCGAAGTTTTTGTAGAAGGCCGCGCCGCGCGCCAGGATGATGGGCACGGTGGCGAGCGTGATCACGTTGTTGACGACGGTGGGCTGGCCAAACAGGCCGGCCACTGCCGGCACCGGCGGCTTGGCGCGCACGATGCCGCGTTTGCCTTCCAGGCTTTCGAGCAGCGCGGTTTCTTCGCCGCACACATAGGAGCCTGCGGCCTTGCGCACCTCGAGCGTGAAGTGGTGCGTGGAGCCTTTCAGGTTGCGGCCGAGGTAGCCGGCCGATTCGGCGCGGCGAATGGCCTCGTTCAACGTGGCGATGGCGTGTGGGTACTCCGAGCGCACGTAGATGTAGCCCATCGTGGCACCTGTCGCGATGCCCGCGATCACCATGCCTTCGATCAGCATGAAGGGGTCACCCTCCATGGTCATGCGGTCGGAGTAGGTGCCGGAGTCGCCTTCGTCGGCGTTGCAGACGATGTACTTCTGCTCGGCCGCTGTCGCCAGCACCGTCTTCCACTTGATGGCGGCCGGGAAGGCCGCGCCACCGCGGCCGCGCAGGCCGGCGTCCATCACCTCCTGCACGATCTGCTCGGGCGTCATGGAGAGCGCACGTGTGAGGCCGGCAAAACCCTCGTGCGCCGTGTAGTCGTCGATCGAGAGCGGGTCGGTGATGCCCATGCGGGCGAAGGTGAGGCGCTGCTGCTTCTTGAGGTAGGGAATGTCTTCGGTCGGCCCATGGCGCAGCGCATGCGCACCACCGGCCAGGAAGTCGGCGTCGAACAAGGCCGCCACATCACCCGCCTGCACCGGCCCGTAGGCGATACGGCCTTGCGCGGTTTGCACTTCGACCAGCGGCTCCAGCCAGAACAAGCCGCGCGAGCCGTTGCGCACCAGCGTGATGTCGACCCCGCGTTGGCTGGCTTCGTCGACGATGCGCCTTGCCACGCGGTCGGCACCGACCGCGAGCGCGGCCGAATCGCAGGGCACGTACACGGTGATGCTCATGCGGCGCTCCTGGCTTCGGCGATCAGCGCGTCGAAGCGTTGCGGCGTGACGCGGGCGTGCACGTCGTCACCCACCACCATGGCCGGCGACGAGGCACACAGGCCGAGGCAATAGGCGGCTTCCAGCGTGAAGGCGCGGTCTTTCGAATGCCCCGGCATCGAGCAGCCGAGCGTTTGCCGCGCATGAGCGATCAAGGCGTCGGCGCCCATCGCCTGGCACGACTCGGCTCGGCAGATCTGCACCACCTTGCCCACAGCGGGCTCGGCGCGGAAGTGGTGGTAGTAGGTGATGACGCCGTGCACCTCGGCGCGAGACAGGTTGAGCGCACTCGCGATCTCGGGCACCACGTCGGCGGGGATGTGGCCCAGCGCGTCTTGCAGCTCATGCAGGATGGGCAGCAAGGCGCCGGGCTCGATGGCGCGGCGCGCCAGCACCTCGCGCACCAGCAGCAGTTGCGTAGGAGAAGTCACGGTCGTCATCAGGCCTTCTTCCGTCGATCGTCAGTTGAAGAACTTGGCGGCGCTCAAGAGCGTCTTGTAGACACCCCACGCAAGCGGAATGCCCACCGCCCCCCAGGCCAGCGCCACCACCAGCGTGGGCGTCTTGCCGCCCAGGCCCGGCCCGCTGCCCACCTCGGCCGCGCTCGCGCGCTCGTGCGCCAGGCGCTTTTCTGCGGC
>JACMKJ010000511.1 GCA_014380155.1 Rhizobacter sp.
GCGGCAAACATTTTCGGCGTCTCGGTGCGAAAGCTCGCCTCCAGGATGCGCGAAGCGAGGCCGGTTTCGCGGCCGGCGGCACCGGCCACCATATCGGCCGTGACGGCACCGATCAGGCTCAGCCCGCCGGAGATTTTCAGCCCCGCCACGAAGTAGGGCAAGGCGCTCGGCACCAGCAGCAAGCGCAGGCGCTGCAGCGGGGTGGCGCGGTAGAGGCGAAAGAGGTCACGCAGGTGCGCATCGGCGGCACGCAGGCCGATCACGGTGTTGGAGAGGATGGGAAAGAAGGCCACGATCCAGGCGCACAGCAGCAGTGCGGCGGTGGTGCTCTCTACATAGATCAGGATCAGCGGCGCCACCGCAACGATGGGCGTCACCTGCAGCATCACCGCAACGGGAAACAGCGCTACCTCGACCGGCCGTGAGAGTGCAAACACCGCGGCGATGAGTACGCCGCCGGCGCAGGCCAGCAGCAGCGCGCCGAAGGTGATCTTCAGTGTGAACCACCAGCTGCCGGCGAGCGAGCCGAAGTTGGCGATCAGCGTTTGCAGCACCAGGCTGGGCGCGGGCAAGGTGTAGTGCGGAATGTGGGCCAGGCGAACCAGCGCTTCCCAGGCTGCAAACAGCGCCAGCAGGGTGAGGGCCGGTGACGCGCGTTGCATGAGGCGCTGCATCAGGCGAGGGCCTGCGCAGATTCCAGCGCCTGTGTGATCTCGGCGCAGGCCTGGGCGTAGCGCGTCGAGGTGCGAAACGCCGCGTTGCGAGGGAAGGGTTCGTTAATGGCCACCTCGGCCAGCACACGCCCCGGTCGCGCGCCCATCACCAACACTCGCTGGCTGAGGAACACCGCTTCGAACACGCTGTGCGTCACGAACAGCACCGCCAATGGCCGCGCCTGCCACCACGTCAGCAGGTCGGTATTGAGTTTTTGGCGGGTGAACTCGTCGAGCGCAGCAAAGGGTTCGTCCATCAGCAGCACACGCGGCTGGGTGACGAGGGCCCGCGCGATGGAGGCGCGCATCTTCATGCCACCCGATAGCTCGGCAGGGAACGCGTGGGCAAAGTCGTTCAAGCCCACCGATTGCAGCGCGGCGTCGATGCGTTCGCGGGCCTGCGCGCGCGACACGCCGGCCAGCCGCAGCGGCAGCCACACGTTGTCGAACACGCTGGCCCAAGGCATCAGCGTCGGGTCTTGAAACACGTATGCGGTGTCGGCTGCGGCGGGGGCCGACAGGGCCGGGGCGTTGATGCGCCCGGTGGTGGGCTGTTCCAGCCCGGCGGCCAGGCGCAGCACCGTGCTCTTGCCGCAGCCCGAAGGGCCGAGCAGGGCGACGAACTCGGTGCTGCCCACTTGCAATGACACGTTGCTCAGCGCCAGCAGGCCGCTGGCGAAACGTTTTTCAACTTGCTCCAGGGCGATCACGGCGGGCGGCATGCACCGAGTGTGCCCGCATTTGCGGGCCGGGGCCGGCGCTTGCCGGCACCGGGTGGCGCATTACAGGCGAGTCACACCGGGCAGGTAGCCGATGAGTTTGCCGTCGAGGTACAGCGCGCCTTCAGGGGCGCCGGCCTCGGCATAGAACTCCAGCACCTCGGGTGCACGCTGCACGGCGGGCACGACGGGCACCGCCAAGTGCTGCGCCAAGCGCGAGAGCGCGCTGCCGGTGCTGCACAAACCGGCTGCAAGCAGGCGGCGCAGCGGGTAAGTCCAAGGGGGCGTGACGGTGTCAGGGCGCCACGAAAGGGGTCTCAGGCTGGTCATGATGGTTGTGTCCTTCTGGGGCCGCCCGCTTGGTGTATAGCGGGTAGGGCCTTGTGTTCATGGGCTGTCTTTGCTGTGGGTGAGCTGGTCGAGCTCGCGGCGCAGGGTGCGGCCGACGTGTTGACGCAGGGCGCCACCACGTGGGCGATGGGTGCCGGCACGACGAAAGTGCGCTGCGGCGTCCAGCGGGGTGCGGGGCTTGGAGGTGTTGAGGGTGATCTTCATGAAGGGTCTCCTGTGGGTGGCAAAGAGGTGGCGAACAAGCGGCGACAAAAACAAAACGGCCCGGGGCAGTGATGCAACCCGGGCCGTTGGAGGCTCTGCGTACAGAGCACTCAGTGGGGCGATGCACCGGGTGGCGCCTCCATGGCGCGAATGCCTGCGAACGAAGTTCGCGCAAAGCACGGCTTCGTGAATTTCAGCAGGGCAAAGGATCGCAACATGAGGCTCCGGGAAGAGGGTGGGTCGAGCGGGGTGTCGTTGCGGTACGGGCTGGCTCCGCAACTTGCGCAGATGATAAACATTTGATTATCTTGCGCAAGGGGTCTTGCGCACTTTTTTCTAGGGGGTGTCCCGAGATTCAGCGCTTATTCAGCGTTTTCGCTTGAGGGGCGCGACGCCGGCCTGAGTGCGGGCCCAGAGCTCTGCGGTTTCATCAGCCTTGCCGGGCGCAGGTTTGGACTTGGGCGGTGTGGGCGGCGCAGGTGACAGCACTTCGCCTAGCAGGTCAAGCAAGCGGGTACGGGCACGTTGTGGGTGGCGACGGTAGTAGGTGAGCACCAGCCCGACGATGAAACGCTCGTCGTCGTCTTGCGGTGCGGTGCTGTCATCTGGCTGTGCGGTTGCCACGGGCGTCGTCGCGGGGGCGCCATCGTGCGACTGGTCCATCCATCCCGCCGGTTTGTGGCACAGCTGCTCGAACTGCCGAGCCAGGCGCTCGCCGATCTGGCGCGAGCGGCCCTTGATCTGGCTCCAGTAGCTGGGCTGGATCTGCAGCCGCTCGGCGAAGCGGCCTTCCAGGCCGCGCAAGGTGGCGGCATCGGGGTGTTTGACTGTCGCGCGGACGAACTCGTCGAACAAGGCCAGGGCGTTGTCCAGACGCGTCTGAGCCACATCACGGGGGCCGGTGTGCATGGGCGCGATGATAAAGCTTCGTTGACCACTGCCTCTTTAGAATGCCCCGTCGTCTTTACCCCTGGATCAAGCCATGACCACGCTCGGAACCCCGTTGTCTCCCTCGGCCACCAAGGTCATGCTGCTGGGCAGCGGCGAGCTGGGCAAGGAGGTGCTGATCGCGCTGCAGCGCCTCGGGGTCGAGACGATTGCCGTCGACCGCTACGAGCACGCGCCCGGCCAGCAGGTGGCCCACCACGCCCGCACCATCACCATGAGCGACCCGGCCCAGCTCAAGGCCTTGATCGAAGCTGAGCGACCGCATCTGGTGGTGCCCGAGATCGAGGCCATCGCCACGCCCATGCTCGAAGAGCTGGAGGCCGCCGGCATCGTGCGCGTGATCCCGACCGCCCGCGCCGCGCGGCTCACGATGGACCGCGAAGGCATTCGCCGCCTCGCGGCCGAGACGCTGAAGCTGCCGACCAGCCCGTATGTTTTTTGCGATTCGCTGGCCGAGCTGCAGGCGGCCATCGACAAGGGAATCGGCTACCCCTGCATCGTCAAGCCGGTGATGAGCAGCTCGGGCAAGGGCCAGAGCAAGATCGACGGCCCCGCCGATGTGAAAACCGCGTGGGACTACGCGATGGCCGGTGGCCGTGTCAGCCACGGCCGTGTGATCGTCGAAGGTTTCATCGACTTCGACTACGAGATCACGCAGCTCACCGTGCGAGCGGTCGGCGCCAACGGGCAGATCGAAACGCACTTCTGCGAGCCGATCGGCCACGTGCAGGTGAGCGGCGATTACGTCGAGAGCTGGCAGCCGCACCGCATGCCCATGGCGGCGCTGCAACGCTCACGCGAGATCGCCAAGGCCGTGACCGACAACCTGGGCGGCCAGGGTCTCTTCGGTGTGGAGCTGTTCGTGAAAGGCGACGAGGTCTGGTTCAGCGAAGTCAGCCCGCGCCCGCACGACACCGGCATGGTGACGATGATCACCCAGTGGCAGAACGAGTTCGAGCTGCACGCCCGCGCCATCCTCGGCCTGCCGGTCAACACCGCGCTCAAGAGCCCGGGCGCGAGTGCCGTCATCTACGGTGGTGTCGATGCCCACGGCATCGTGTTCGATGGTGTCGAAGACGCGCTGCGGGTGCCCAACACCGAGCTGCGCCTGTTCGGCAAACCCGAGAGCTTCGTCAAACGCCGCATGGGTGTCGCGCTGGCTTTCGATGCGGACGTGGAGCTGGCGCGCACCCACGCCAAAGCCGCTGCTGCCAAGGTCAAACCGCGGGTGGCGTGACCGCAACTCTGTTGCTTGAAACGCTTGTTTGGCGGCGCCCGCGTGCGGTATGTCACGGCGCCGTCGCAGTTGGCGCACACAAGCGGGCCGATGCTGGGTACGCTCGTCAACTTGTACGGCCGGCGCCAGATCTGCGCCGGAGCGCAACGCTCGCAAAGGGCTCACGATGAACATGATGGAAGTTGCCTCGGCATTGCTCGCCGTGCTGTTGGGTGCCGTGGTCGGCGCTGCGGTGGCGTGGCGTGTGGTGGGCGTTCGCGCCAGGACCCGCCACGCGCGGCTGGTGGCCGCTGCGCGCGAGCAGCTCACAGCGAGCACGCAAAACCTGCGCGCCGTCAATGCTCGCTTGCAGGCCGAGCTGGAAAAAGAACGCACCGCCTCGCAGCAGCGCCAGATGGCGTATGCCGCCGAGCAGCGCTCATCGGTCACGCGGCTCGAAGGGCAGTTGCGTTTTGCCTATGCCGAGATCGACCGCTTGAACGCCGCCGCGCGCGGCCCGAACGCGCCAGCCGGTGACGGTGTCACTGACGGCAGCGGCTTCGCGCTGACCCGTCCGTTCGAAAGATAAGCCCTCCGTTTACGGGCCACGGCGAGGCGTTTTGCCCCGGTGGCCCTTTGTTAAACTCACGCCCCCGCCACCGAGCCGCGTCCGCATGACTTCTCTTCAAACCGACCTCCAGCGCGAAGTGGCTGCCCTGCTCGTCGAATCGCTCAATCTCGAGGTCACGCCCGAGTCGATCGACCCGCAAGCGCCCTTGTATGGCGAAGGCCTGGGCCTGGATTCCATCGACATCCTCGAGGTCGCTCTGGTGGTGTCGCAACGTTATGGCTTCCAGCTGCGTTCTGATGACCAGGACAACGTGCGCATCTTCACCTCGCTGGCCAGCCTGACCGACCACATCGCTGCCAACCGCGTGGGCTGAGATCGGCATGCAGCTGCGCACTGCCGCCCGCGTCGCCGCCTTCGCCCTGGCCAGCGCCGCCTACGTGGCGGCTTCACACTGGCTGATGACCCGCACCCAGGCCTCGGCCTGGAACGTGGTCGGTGTGTTGAGCCCCATGCTGCTCATCGTTGCCGTCGGCGCATGGCGCAGTGGCCACCGCTGGGTGGGTGCATGCGCGGGTGGTGCCCTCGGCGTGTTGACGGCGCTGGCCTTGCTGGGAGTGAAGGTGCCTTCGCAGGTGCTTTACCTGGCCCAGCACGCGGGCATCAATTTCTTTCTGGCGCTCTTCTTCGCCAGCACCTTGCGTGCCGGGCAGACCGCGCTCATCACCACCCTGGCCAAGCGGGTGCATGGTGGCGAACTGGAACCCGGTCACGAGGCCTACACCCGCAAGCTGACCCGGGCCTGGGTGATTTTTTTCGGTGGCATCGTGCTGGTGTCGCTGGTGCTCTTCTTCGGCGCCAGCTTCGACACCTGGGCCGTGTTCGCCAACCTGGTGACGCCCGTGGCCACCGGGTTGATGTTCGGCGGCGAGTTCCTGATCCGTTACCGCCTGCATCCGGAGTTCAAGCGCTCGACCGCGGCTGACGCGATCCGCGCGTACATGCACAACGCCAAGCCGTCCGCGCCCAAGGTGCCGCAGTGAGCGCCTCGCCACTGATCTGGGCCGACGACCTCTCGGTGCCGATCGCCTGGCACGTCGGCCGACCCATTTCACGCCGTCAGTACCTGGCCGACGTGCGCGAGCTCGCCACGCGCCTGCCCGAGGCCGGCGCCATGCTCAACCTCACCGGCGACCGCTACCGTTTCCTGGTCGGCCTGGGTGCCGCCATGGTGCGCCGGCAAAACAGCCTGCTGCCGCCCAACCACACGCCCGACATGATCGAGCGCCTGCGTGGCCTGTACCCGTCGATCTACGTGCTGACCGATCTGGTGGACTATGAGTCGGCCCTGCTCGTGTTGCAGCACCCTGACGACCACGCTGCGATGCAAGCCGATGACACGGTGCCGCTGATCGACGATGCGGCCGACGCCGTGCAGGTGCTGACCTCCGGCTCCACCGGTGCGCCGGTGCCGCATGCAAAGGCCTGGGGCTTCTTGCGCCTGGGTGTGCGCGCCGAAGCGCAACGCCTGGCCGATGTGATGGGGCGCCCCTCGCTGGCCGGTGTGACGGTGGTGCCCACCGTGCCCTCGCAGCACATGTTCGGCTTCGAGTCGACGGTGTTGCTGTCGATGCTGGGCGGCGCGGCGGTCAACACCGAGCGGCCCTTCTACCCGGCCGACATTGCCGCGGCGCTGTCGCGCGCCGCCCGCCCGCGCATGCTGGTGACGACCCCGTTCCACCTGAAGTCGCTGCTCGACTCCGGTGTCGCGCTGCCCGCCATCGACCTCACGCTGTGCGCCACCGCGCCGTTGTCGCCGCAACTCGCTGCTCGAGCCGAAGCCGCGCTGGCCTCGCCGCTGATGGAGATCTACGGTTGCACCGAAACCGGCCAGGTGGCCAGCCGCCGCACGGTGAAGGGCGCCGAGTGGCAGGTGTTCGACGGTGTGCACATCAGCGGCAACGGCGAAGCTTCGGTGGCGCAAGGTGGACATGTGCCGCTCGCCACCACGCTGGCCGACGTGCTGGAGGTCATCGACCCGACGAGCTTTCGCCTGCTCGGACGCTCCAACGACCTCATCAACATCGCCGGCAAGCGCAGCTCGCTCGGCCACCTCAACTACCACCTCAACGCCATCGAGGGTGTGCGTGACGGCGCCTTCTGGCTGCCGACCGACGTGCCGGCCGATGGCGTGGTGCGCCTGATCGCCTTCGTGGTGGCGCCCGACATCCCCGCGCCCGAGCTGATCCGCCGCGTGACCGCCGCCATGCGCCAGCGGGTTGACACCGCCTTCGTGCCGCGTCGTGTGGTGTCGGTGCCCGAGCTGCCGCGTGTGCC
>JACMKJ010000512.1 GCA_014380155.1 Rhizobacter sp.
GGAGACTGAGCCTCGCACGGCAGTTCCGAAGGGGCTGTAGGACAGCGCCGGGTTCGGCCTGCCGCAGGTGCAGTAGGCTGCCACCTTTGCACACCTCATATCCGGAGACATCGATGGGCAACAGACTGCAGCGCGAGGCCTGAGCGAATCCATGTCTGACGACAACCAGATCGAGGTGCCGCCCTCGTTCATCGCGCTTTTTGTCGAGCCGGGGCGCATCAAGCCGAATGCGTCGCGCGCCGAGATCCAGCAGCGCTACGAGTTTTGCGAAGATTTTGCGAGCATGCTCACCGAGACAGCGCAGAGCCGGCTGTGGGAGCTGGGCATCACCGAGGCCGATGTGCTGGCCCGCATTCACGCCGGTCTGCTGGCGGGCGAGGTGGGCGTGAATGAGGCCGAGGCGCAGTGGGTGCTGCGCCGTCTGGCCGAACTGCTGGGCTGGGAGAGCCCGCAGCTCTGATGCAACGCTCAGTTGAAGTTGCTTTGACCGATGCCGGCGATGGCCCACTCGCGGCTGCCATCGGTCGGCTTGACCAGGTGCCAAATCTCGTCAAACGTGGTCGTCGCTGAATCCTTCTCTTCGCGGATCAGGCCATGGAAACGCACGCTGACGATCTGGCGATCGGCTTCTTGAGCGAAGTCGAGCACCTGGGCATTGAGCTGCACCACGTCGGTTTGCTGGGTGCTGACCTTGCGGTCTTGCAGGTCCAACCGGAAGGTGGCGAACATCTCGGGTGTGGCGAACTGGCGCAGGTCGTCGAGGTTGCCCGCATCGTTGGCCGCTTGCATGCGGATGAAGATGAGCTTGGCGATGCGCTCGAAGGCGGGTGCGTCAAAACCATCCGGCAGGCTGCCCACCGGGGCCAGGGTGGGCTCGACCGTGCCAGCAGGCGCGGCGGCACTGCCTGAACCAAACGCGGGTGCGTTGTTGAGCGACGGGCCGGCACCGGCGAATTGCATGCCTTGCGGCGCACCATTCGCTGCAGCCTTGGGCCCGAAGCGGCGCATCAGGAAGCGCACCAGGAAGACCGCGGCCACGGCCAGCAGAATCATGGTGAGGATGTTGCCCATCTCGGCACCCATGCCCAGGTGGCTCATCAACGCGGCGATGCCCAGGCCGGCGGCGATGCCGGCGAGCGGGCCCATCCACGAGCGCTTGGGCGCTGCGGCGGCAGCGCCCGGTGCAGTGGCACCGGGTGTGGCCGCTGGCTTCGCCGGCACCGACGGAGACGGTGGCGGTGTTTGACGCTGCATTCCCGAAGAGCCACCGCCGCCCAGGCGTTTGGCCTCGACGTGGGTGGTGACGAAGCTCAGGCTCAAAAAGACCATGAACAGGCTCAACAGAATTCGTTTCATGCGATTTCTCAGGAATGGCGGGAACACCCCGCCTTGACTTAGGAGAGTATGACGCCGACCTGAACAAATTCAAGAAGGGGCTTGTCCGGTCACCTCAAAGTGTCCAACCGCGGGCTGTTGTCGATCGATTGCTTCAGCCCTGGTCGGTGGTATGGCCTTTGTTATCGTTCCCGCCATGCCACGTTTTGCTGCCAACCTGAGCCTGATGTACGCGGAACACCCTTTCCTCGACCGCTTTGCCGCGGCGCGGGCCGATGGGTTTGATGCGGTGGAGTTTTTGTTCCCCTACGAACATGCGCCGGAGCTGTTGGGCGGCCTGTTGAAGGCGAACGGTGTGCAGCACGTGTTGTTCAACGCCTCGCCTGGCGATTGGGCAGCCGGTGAGCGGGGCCTGGCCTGCTTGCCGGGGCGCAAAAGAGAGTTTCAAAACACCATCGTGCAAGCGCTCGACTACGCCAAGGCACTGGCCTGCCCGCGTGTGCATGTGATGGCCGGCCTCGCGCCAGCCAACGCTGAGGCGCAAACCACTTACGTTCGCAACCTCGCCTGGGCCGCGCAGCGCGCCGCCGATGTGGGCGTGGACCTGTTGATCGAGCCCATCAACCCGCGCGATATGCCGGGCTACTTTCTCAGCCGGCAGGCGCAGGCGCACGAGCTGGTGATGGAGGTGGGCGCGCCCAACCTCAAGGTGCAGATGGACCTGTACCACTGCCAGATCGTCGAGGGAGACCTGGCGATGAAGCTGCGCCAGTACCTGCCCACCGGACGCGTGGGCCACATGCAGATCGCGGGTGTCCCTGATCGACATGAGCCCGATGCAGGCGAACTCAACTACCCCTACCTGTTGGCGCTGATCGATTCACTGGGGTACGAAGGACACATCGGCTGCGAGTACCGCCCGCGCGCCGGCACTTCGGCCGGACTGGACTGGCTGCGCCGACTCAGGGGTTAGACACGCCCGCTGCCACATGCCCCGAGGGCACGTGCGGCGCAGCGTTTTCGATGTGGCCGGTCTGGTCGTCGAAGAAGAAGTCGGGCTCGAACTCGCGCAGAAACGCGCCCTTGGGCAGGCCGCCCAAGAACATGGCTTCGTCGATCTCAATGTTCCATTCCATCAGCGTGCGGATGGCGCGCTCGTGCGCCGGTGCACTGCGCGCCGTGACCAGCGCGGTGCGGATGCGCATCGCCGATGACTCCTGGCGCTGCAGCAGTTGCAGCGCTTCGAGCAGCGGCTTGAACGGGCCGGCCGCCAAGGGCAGGTCAGCGCGCTCGCGCTCGTGGGCCTGGAAGGCGTCGAGCCCAGCGCGCTGGAATACCCGCTCGGCTTCGTCTGAGAACAGCACCGCGTCGCCATCGAAGGCAATACGCACTTCGTTCGGGTGCGCGTCGGAAGCGCGCGCCGAATGCGGGTAGACACGCGCCGCCGGCACGCCGGCCTCGAGCGCCGAACGCACGTCGGGCTCGTTGGTCGACAAGAACAGGTTGGCGTTGAGCGGCTTGAGGTAGCGCCATGGCGACTCGCCGCGCGTGAACACCCCACGCTGGATCGGCAGGCCATAGTGCTTGGCCGAGCGGAACACCCGCATGCCCGACACCGGGTCGTTGCGCGACAAGATCACCACCTCGACCGAGGGTGACTTGGCGTTGAAGGCCAGCAGCTTGTTGACCAGCGAAAACGCCACACCGGGCTTGGCCGGCTCGGCCACGCGCTGCAGCTGCAGCTGCATGTAGGCGCGGTCGTCCTTGGCTTCGAAGAGGCGGTTCTCTTCTTCGAAGTCGAACAAGGCACGCGAGGAGATGGCGACGACCAGCTGGCCGGCAAGGGTGACAGGCATGCGGCTGATGATAGTGGGCTGACCGCGCCGCTGAAACAAACGAAACAATGCCCGTGATGGGCGAAACAGCATTGATACGGGGCGGCGCGAAAGTCCGAATGTGCGCACAAGCAGTTGCGCAAGCAGCCTCGGAGTCCCTATGCCTCAGCTCGTCACCACCACCCTGCAACGCATCTTCTTCCGCCAGGCCGCCGCGCGTGGCCGCACGAGCCGCAACGCTGCAGCGCGCAGCGGCGACATGCGCTCGCATCGGCCCGATTTCGCCGACACCCGCCCGGTGGTGTTTCGCAGCGAAGCGTTCGCCGAAGACCTGGTGTCGACCCACGGTGCGGTTTGAATCTGGCGCTGCGGTGAGCGCGCCCACCTCCCGCGACTGGATCGCCGCCGTGCTGAGCCGGGCCGACCTGGCCCGATATGATGCTCCCCAGCCATCACAGCCCCGCGGAGCGCAGCTCATGACACAGGGTGACGCCCACACCGGCACCACCGTTCTGGTGGTCGACGACGAACCCGAGTTGCGCTCGCTGCTGAGCGAATACTTCGCCCGGCACGGCTTCGTGGTGCGTACCGCCCCTGACGCCCAGGCCGCCCGCGCAGCGATTGCCGAAGCTGCCCCCGATCTGGCGATTCTCGACATCAACATGCCCGGCGAAAACGGCCTCTCGCTGGCCCGCTGGCTGCGCGACGCCCACCCGCGTGTCGGCCTGGTGATGCTCACCACCGCCGGCGAGTCGGTCGACCGGGTGGTCGGGCTCGAATTGGGTGCCGACGACTACATCCCCAAGCCGTTCGAGATGCGCGAGCTGCTGGCGCGCATTCGTGCGGTGCTGCGCCGCCTCAAAGCCTCGGTTGCTGCGCCGCCGGTGAAAGAAGAGCCCTCGCACCGTGTGCGTTTCGGCGCCTGCCAGCTCGACCTGGAAGAGCGCCGCCTCTTCGCGGCCGACGGCAGCGAGATCGAGATCAGCGCCGCTGAGTTCGACCTGCTCGCTCTCTTTGCCCGCAACCCCAACCGCCCGCTCAACCGCGACCAGATCATGGAGCAGGCGCACAACCGCGGCTGGGACGTGTTCGACCGCTCGATCGACCTGCGGGTGATGCGCTTGCGCCGCAAGATCGAAACCAACCCTGATAAACCCGAAGTGCTCAAGACCGTGCGCAACGTGGGCTACGTGTTCGTGCCCACCGTGCCGGTCGCGACATGACCCTCGAACGGGAATTTGTCTGGACCGGGCCCAATCAATGGGGCCAGGAGAAATCGCCGCTGCCGCCGCTCGCCCCCGAGCTGATGAGCGCGCTGCTCGACAACATCACCGCCCGCGTGGCGGTGGTGGGGCGTGACCACTGCTTCATCTACGCCAACCGCGAAGCGCTTGAGTTTTACGGCCGCCCGGCCGAGCAGGTGATCGGCCAGCACTTGTCGCAGGTGCTCGGCGAGGTCGTTTATTCGGGTTACCTGCCCTGGGCCGAGCGCTTGTTCAGCGGCGACACGCTGCGCTGGCAAGGCTGGGTCGAGTACCCGACACGCGGTCGCCGCTTCCTGCAAGAAACCATGGTGCCCTTTGCGCCAGCCGGGGCCGAGGTGCAAGGCATCGTGGTGTTCGGCCGCGACCACACCGAGCTCAAGCTGCGCGAAGAGCAGCTGGTGGAGCAGACGGGTCAGCTGCAGGCCAGCGAAGCGCTCAAGGCGGCCATCGTCGACCACGCCTTGGCCGCGCTCATCTCCACCGACGGCCATGGCTGCATCGTCGAGTTCAACCCCGCGGCTGAGGCCATGTTCGGCCGCCGTCGCGCCGACGTCATGGGCCACCCGGTGAGCGAAGTCATCATGCCCCAGCGCTACCGGGCGCCGCACGAAGCCGGCATCCGCCGCATGGAGTCAGGCGGCGAGGGCCGTGTGCTCGGCAAGCGCATGGAGCTGCACGCACTGCGCGCCGATGGCACCGAGTTCCCCATCGAGATGGTGTTGTGGCGCACGAACGTGGGCGGCACCGGCTACTACACCGCGTCGCTGGTCGACGTGACCGAGCGCTTCAATGCCGCGCAGCAGATCGAGCGCCAGCGCGACGCGTTGCGCCAGAGCGAAAAGCTCACCGCCATGGGCAGCCTGCTGGCCGGCGTGGCGCACGAGCTGAACAACCCGCTGGCCATCGTGATGGGCCGCGCCAGCCTGCTCGAAGAAAAGTGCGACGACCCGAACCTGCGCGCCGACGTGCAGCGCATCCGCGAAGCCGCCGAGCGCTGCGGGCGCATCGTGCGCACCTTCCTCAACATGGCGCGCAGCAAACCCGCCACGCGCGAAAGTGTGTCGCTCAACGACCTCACGCGTGCCGCCGCCGAGATGCTGAGCTACAGCTACCGCAGCCACGGCGTCGAGATGCGCCTGCACCTGACCGACGGCCTGCCCAGCGTGAAAGCCGATGGCGACCAGATCGGCCAGATCGTGCTCAACCTCTTGGTGAATGCGCAACAGGCCCTGGCCGGCATCGAAGGCGAGCGCCGTGTGCACATCGAAACCGGGGTCGAAGCGCGGCGCGAAACCCGTGAGCCTCGCGTGTGGCTGCGGGTGTCGGACAACGGACCCGGCGTGCCACCCGAGTTGCGCGACAAACTTTTCGAACCCTTCTTCACCACCAAGCCGGAAGGCATTGGCACCGGCCTCGGCCTGGCCGTGTCGCGCTCATTGGCGCGAGACCACGGCGGTGACCTCACGTTGGAACCCACCTCGCAAAAAGGCGGTGCGACCTTCCGGCTCAACCTGCCCATCAGCGGCGAGCCGTTGCAGGAGTCGGCCCCGGTGCCGCTGCAAGAGGCCGACGTGTTCCAGTCGCGCCTGCTGGTGGTCGATGACGAGCCCGAGATCGCTGAACTGATGCGCGACATGCTCGAAGGTGCGGGCTACGAGGTGGCCACCGCCGAATCAGGCGCAGTCGCCGTGGCGCTGCTGGAGACGGCACGCTTCGACGCCATCGTCTCCGACCTGCACATGCCCGACATGGACGGCGCCACCCTGTGGCGCGAGGTCGAGCGAGCGCACCCGCTGCTGGCGCGGCGCATGCTGTTTGTGACTGGCGACACCTTGTCGCCCGGCGCACGCGAGTTCTTGCGCGAGGCGCGTTGTGTGGGGCTCGACAAGCCGTTCACCAAGGCCGACCTGTTGGCGGCCGTGGCGCATCTGCTGACCTGAGCCTCCCACTCACGCGGCCTTGGCGGACGCCGATGCGGTGCCCCGCGCCGCGTCCATCATCGTCTCGCTGACCACGTGGTACAGCGTGACCCAGGCCGCGTGCACTTCATCGGTGTAGGCCTGGCCCAAACCTTGTTTCAGCGTCTTGAGCAGAGCAGCGCCCACGGTGGCGTAGTGCGCGTCTTGCACGCCGTAGTTCACATGCCGTGCACCCAGCTTGCGCAGCACGGGCACCAGGGTGTCGGGCTCTTCGAGCAGGTCGACCGCGGCACCGATCATCGTCATCAGGCGTGTGCCTTGCTGCGCCATGTTGCCCTGGAAGAGCTGGCGCAGCTTGGGGTCGGCGGTGAAGAGGTTGTCGTAGAAGAGGGCGGCGGCCTGCGGCGCAATGGGTTCGATGAGCGCGAAGCTGCGGCGCACATGTCCGATCTGGACGGGGGTCATGAAAGGGCTCCTGATATCTGAAGCTCTCAGCATCGCGCCCGCCTGATTCAACGGTGTTTCAGCGGCACGGTGGGCGTGTTTCGTTGGTTGCCTGCCGCGTGCGTTGAACGTCAACGCTTGGGCACGAAGATGAAGTCGCCCGCTTCGTGCCCCGCAAAACGAATCGGCGCGTACTGCGGCGTTTGCTGCACCTTCAGGCGCATGGCGCGCAGGCTGAAGCGGGCGGCGAGGGTGTCGAACAGCCGGCGTGTCTCGATCGGTTCGTTCACCGCGGCGAGCACGTCGAGCAGGCTGCTGGCAAAGAGCGAGTTGCGCCCCGCACCCCCGTCGACCACCGGCTCCAATCCGCCTGATGTCAGTGCGACACGCGCGCGCAGCTGCGAGATGGCGCGCAGCGCGTCCCAGTGGCGCTCGCCCACCAGGTCGGCGTCCGCCACCGGCAGCGCGGTGCGTGCCATGGTGCCGGAGTAGCACGAGTCGGCGATCACCAGCACCTGCCGCACACCGAGCGCGTTGATCTGGTCGGTGACGTCGACCACCGACATCCAGTTGCTGCGGTTCTCGCGCTCACCGTCGACCGGCACCCAGTAGCCGCGCTGGTTGTTTTCATCCACATCGCCGTGACCGGCATAGAACACGAGCAGGTTGTCTTCGGGCTTCAGGCGCGCGCGCAGGGCGTTGAAGGCGGCGTACATGTCGCGCCGCGTCGCGTCGAACAGCGTGGTCACCTGGAAGTCGTAGCGCTGCTCCAGCATGCGCTTCATGTCTTGCGCGTCGTTGATCGGGTTCTTCAGCTGGGGCCAGTGGCGGTAGGCCTGGTTGGCGATGATGAGTGCGTGGTAGCGGGTGTTGGGGAGGCCGTGGTTGATCTTGAGCGCGCTGGGTGCACCGGTGGCCGGCACCGCGCGGAAGTTGAGCAAGGCCTGCGTGCCTTGCCGGTCGGTGGCAGCGAGGCGCACATCCGAGCTGCCTCGAGACAGGTCAAGCTCGGCACGGAACAGGCCCTGCGCGTCTACGGTCAGCGGCTTGTTGTTGAACATGAGTTGGCGCACGCCAGCGTCCGAGCTGACCTTGCCGCGCAGCTCGCGCCGCTCGCCCTGGCCCC
>JACMKJ010000513.1 GCA_014380155.1 Rhizobacter sp.
CTCGTGCATCGCATGGTTGTGGTGCGAAGGCACCATCGCGAGCACCCGGGCGCCGCTCGCCAGGCGCAGGGTGTAGAGGATCTCGGCGCCGCGAAACGCCTTCGCCAGCACGGTCGCCTTGACCGCGCTCGCGTCGTCGTGCACCACATCGTCCGGGCGCAGAAGGACGTCGACATGCTGGCCCGCGCGCTGGCACCGCAGCCGCGATTGCTGCTGCTCGACGAACCGTTCTCCAACCTCGACGTCGATCTGCGCGAGCAGCTGGCCGCCGAGGTGCGCACCATCCTCAAGGCCAACGGCACGACGGCCGTGTTCGTCACGCACGACCAGAACGAAGCCTTTGCCATGGCCGACGAGATCGCGGTGATGCAAGAGGGCCGCATCCAGCAGATCGCAGGCGCTTACGAGCTGTACCACCGGCCGAACAGCCGCTTCGTGGCCGACTTCATCGGCCAGGGTGTGTTTGTCGAAGCCACGGTGCTGGCCCCGCAGCGGCTGCGGCTCGAGCTGGGCGAAGTGGCTGCCACCGAGCCGATCCGCTTCGCCGACACCGGTGGCACTTGCAGCGTGGGTGAACAGGTGCAGGTCTTGTTGCGCCCCGACGATGTGCTGCACGACGACGCCAGCGCGCTGCGTGGCACCGTGCAGCACAAGGCATTTCGGGGGGCCGAGATCCTCTACACCCTGCAGCTGGCGAGCGGGGCGCGGGTGCTGGCGATGGTGCCCTCACACCACAACCATGCGCTGCATGAAGCGATCGGCATCCGGCTCGACATGGACCACGTGATCGCCTTCAAGAACGCCGCCTGAGGCGGCGTCCGCTCAGCGCACCGGCTTGCCTGTGAAGGCCGTCAGCAGCCCGAGTCCGATGAACGAAGCGCCGGCCGCGCGCTGGCCCCAGCGGGCATGCGCACCCAGCGAGCTCACGCGCGGCGCGATCAGGCTGGCGGCGAGCACGTAGATGAGATCGGTGCAGCCGGCCACCGCGCAGAAGATGGCCCCCAGCGCCAGGCTTTGCTGCAGGTGGGGTGCCGTAGCGCTCATGAACTGCGGCAGAAAGGCGGCGAAGAACAGCGCGGTCTTCGGGTTCAGCAAGGCGACCACGAAACCATCGCGAAAGATGCGCGAGCGTTGCAGCGGCTCCACCCGAGCGACTTCGTCGGTGCGCGCCACGCTCGCCGCGCGCAGCATGCGCACGCCCATCCAGACGAGGTAGATCGCGCCGGCCCACTTGACCACAGTGAACGCCGTCGACGACACCGCAAACAGCGCGGCCAGGCCCAGCGCCGCGCCCACGGCATTGCCCAGGTTGCCCAGGGCCACGCCCGCCACTGAAGCCAGGCCCGAGGCGCGCCCTTGCGACAAGGTGCGCGCCAGGATGTAGACCACCGCCGGCCCCGGCGTGAGCGCCAGGATCAGGCTGGCAGTGACGAAGGCCAGCAGCAGGGGCAGCGGGGGCAGCAGGTCGGCAAGCATGGGGGTCTCCTCGCGGTCAGAACAGGAAGTACTTCTGCGCCATCGGCAACACCGTGGCCGGCTCGCAGGTCAGCAGCATGCCATCGGCGCGCACTTCGTAGGTCTGTGGGTCGACCTCGATCTTCGGTGTGCCGCTGTTGTGAACCATGTCGGCCTTGCTGATCGTGCGTGTGCCCTTGACGGCCACCGCGCGGCGCTGCAGGCCGAGCTTGCCGGGCACGCCGAGGTCGAGCGCGGCTTGCGACACGAAGGTCACGCAGGTGTTGTTCATCGCCGAGCCATACGAGCCGAACATCGGCCGGTAGTGCACCGGCTGCGGTGTGGGGATGGACGCATTCGGGTCGCCCATCGCGGCGGCGGCGATCATGCCGCCCTTCAAGATCAGCGACGGCTTGACGCCGAAGAACGCCGGTTTCCACACCACCAGGTCGGCCAGCTTGCCCACTTCGACGGAGCCCACCTCGTGCGAGATGCCTTGCGTGATGGCCGGGTTGATCGTGTACTTGGCGATGTAGCGCCGGACGCGAAAGTTGTCGTGCCGCGCGTTGTCTTGCGGCAGCGTGCCGCGCTGCTCTTTCATCTTGTGCGCGGTCTGCCAGGTGCGGATGATTACCTCGCCTACACGGCCCATGGCCTGGCTGTCGCTCGACATCATCGAGAACACGCCCACGTCGTGCAGGATGTCTTCGGCCGCGATCGTTTCGCGGCGAATGCGGCTCTCGGCAAAGGCCAGGTCTTCGGCGATGCTCGCGTCGAGGTGGTGGCACACCATCAGCATGTCGAGGTGCTCGTCGACGGTGTTCACCGTGTAGGGCATCGTCGGGTTGGTCGACGAAGGCAACACGTTCGACAGCCCCGCGCACTTGATGATGTCGGGCGCATGCCCACCACCCGCACCTTCGGTGTGGAAGGTGGCGATGGTGCGGCCCTTGAAGGCCGCGATGGTGTCTTCGACGAATCCCGATTCGTTCAGCGTGTCGGT
This sequence comes from Rhizobacter sp., assembly GCA_014380155.1. Lineage (GTDB taxonomy): Bacteria > Pseudomonadota > Gammaproteobacteria > Burkholderiales > Burkholderiaceae_C > Rhizobacter. The sequence goes on from JACMKJ010000513.1 coordinate 2,459, forward strand.
GTGGATGGTGACCTGCACATCGTGCTTGTCGGCCACGCTGAGGCAGTTGTCGATGGCGGCTGGCGTGGTGCCCCAGTCTTCATGCAGCTTCAGGCCGTAAGCACCGGCTTCGATCTGCTCTTCAAGC
>JACMKJ010000514.1 GCA_014380155.1 Rhizobacter sp.
ACAACTGCGTCTACGACTTCATGTGGAAGAACAACCGCCGCCGCTACAGCGAGAAGTTTCCCACCTGGGACATCTTGCGCAAGTACAACAAGGACTACAAGCTCATCTTCGTCGGCGACGCCACCATGAGCCCGTACGAGATCCTGCAGCCTGGCGGCAGCGTCGAATACAACAACGAAGAGGCCGGTGCCGAGTGGCTGCAGCGGCTCACCAACGCCTTCCCCAAGTTCGCCTGGATCAACCCCGAGCCGCAAGGTGTGTGGAGCTACCGCCAGAGCATCTCCATCGTCCAGCAGCTGATGAACCAGCGCATGTTCCCGCTCACCCTCCAGGGCCTCGAAGGGGCCATGCGCCTGCTGAGCAAATGAGCGATCGGGCCCGTCGCGCGGCTCGGCACGTGTCGGGCCTGATGGCCGCTGTGTGCCTTCACGCTTGCCTCGTGGGCTGCGCTGCCCTGCAGCAAGAGGAGCCTGCCGCCGCCACGTCGGCCTCGACTGCGGCTGCGGCGGTCGCCCCGGCTGGAGCGGCCTCGGCACCCGGCACGGTGTCGTACCGGGTCGAGGTGCAAGCCCCCGACGAGCTGCGCCAGATGCTGCTCACCCACCTCGACCTGGCACGTTTCCAGAACGCGCCGCAGACCGACGGCATCACCAACGCCGAGCTGATCCGCCTGGCCGCTGCCTCGCCGGCACAGGCGCGCACCCTGCTCGAAACCGAGGGCTACTTCAGCCCCCAGGTCAGCGTGAAGCGCGACGACCCGCCCGATCAAACCCCGCTGATCACATTGACGGTCAGCCCCGGCCCACGCACCACGGTCGTCACCTGGGAACTCAACCCCGGCGGCGACCTGAAAAAAAACGTCGACGCAGGTGACCCCACCGCCCAGGCCCTGCTCGCCCGCCTGCGCGGGCGTTGGCCACTCAAAGAAGGCAAAGCCTTCAGCCAGCCCGAGTGGAGCAGCGCGAAGAACAGCACCCTGGCCTTGCTGCGCGCCGACGGCTACCCCACGGCCAACTGGTCGCCCAACACCTTGGCCCACATCGACGCCAAGACGCACGAGGCCAACCTGGCACTCGAGATCGAGAGCGGCCCGCTGTTCCTGCTGGGCGAGTTGCGCATCGAAGGCCTCAAGCGCTACAGCGAAGCCGGCATTCGCAACGTAGCCGATTTCACCCCCGGCACGCCCTACAGCGAAAAGCGCCTGTTCGACTATCAAGAGCGCCTGGGCAAGCTGGGCCTGTTCAACGGCGTCTCGGTCGAGATCGACCCCGACCCGGCCCAGGCTGCCGCGGTGCCGGTGCGCGTGCGCGTGACCGAACAATCGTTGCAGCAGGCCGTGGCCGGCGTGGGCTTCAGCGACAACACCCGCGAACGTGTGACGCTGGAGCACCGCCACCTGCGCCCTTTCGGCTTTGACCTGCAGATGCACAACAAATTCGAGCTGGGCCGCAAGCTGCGCTCGTGGGAGGGTGAGCTGCTCACCGACCCCGGCGAGGCGCAGTACCGCAAGCTGCTGGCCGGTGGTGTGACCCGGCTCGACACCGTCGACGACGTGACCTTCTCGTGGAAGGTGCGCGCCGGCCGCTCGCTCTACACCGAGCGCATCGAGCGGCTCATCTTTGCCGAGCTGCTCAACGCCTCGGTGCAAAACGGGCTGGGCGAGTTCACCAGCCGCGCGCTGTCGATGAACTACAACTGGATCTGGCGCGACGTCGACGACATCATCCTGCCCACCCGCGGCCTCACCTCGGTGATCCAGCTGGCCGGCGGTTATGCGGTCTCGGACAGCGCCGACAACGGCCCCTTCAGCCGCCTCTACACCCGCAACACGCTCTACTGGCCGCTGGGCAGCTCGTGGTTCACGCAGACGCGCCTGGAGTTCGGTGAGGTGTTCGCCAAAGAAAACGTCGGCATTCCCGACACCTTGCTGTTTCGCGCCGGTGGAGACGACTCGGTGCGGGGGTACGGCTACCGCGACCTGGGCCCGCGCAAGAGTGGCGTGCTCACGAGCGGCCGCAAGCTGCTGACTGGCAGCGTCGAGATTGCCCACGCCTTCAGCGCCAAGCGGCCCTCGATCTGGTGGGCTGCATTTCTTGACGCCGGCAACGCCGCCGACCAATGGACGGAATACAAGCCCGCGCTCGGTTACGGCCTGGGCCTGCGCTGGCGCAGCCCGGTCGGGCCGCTGCGCATCGACTGGGCCTACGGCCGAGAAGTGCGCAAGGGCCGGCTGCACTTCAGCGTGGGCATCGCGTTCTGATGGACGAGGTCGCAACGCCTTCGCCGCCTCCACGCCACCGCTGGCGCCGTGCGCTGATCGGCGTCGGTGTGCTGGCGCTGCTGTTCGCCTTGTTCAGCGGCATGGTGGCCACGCTGTTCTGGGCCGCAGGCACCAGCGGCGGCACCGCGTGGCTGCTGGCGCGCCTGTCGCTGGCGGGCATCGACGTGAAGGTGATCGAACCCGAGGGCACGCTGATCGGCGACCTCAAGGCCAGGCAGGTGATCGTGGTTACCGCGGGCGGCACCCGCATCGTGATCGACCGGCCGGTGTGGCGCGCACTCAAAGTGAACTACACCCCCGTGCCCGACACCTGGGCTCGCTTCGAGATCGAATCCCTCAGCGCCGAGCGCGTGACCATCACCGTGCCGCCCAGCCCGAGTGACAAGCCCATCACCCTGCCCGGCAAGCTGCGCCTGCCGCTCGAGCTGGCGATCAACGAGTTGCGGGTGGACGAAGTGCATTTGCCCGGCCTCGACAACCGCCCGCTGCGCGACCTGCGCGCCAAGTTGGAGCTGGGCCACGACCACGGCCGGCAACACCGCATCGAAGGCCTGAGCCTGCGCCTCGACCCGATGCAGCTCAGCGGCCACCTGCGCATCGGCGCCGAGGCGCCCCTGGTGCTGGACGCACAACTCAAGGCCACGCAAAGCGCCCAGGCCGCCAGCAGCCCGAGCCTGCCGGCATGGGCCAAGACCTTGCGCGCCGATTGGCAGGCGCAGGCCCAGGCGAGCGGCCCGCTGGCGCGCTTCAACGCCCAGGCCAGCCTGCGCGCGCAAGGCCAGTCGTTCGATGCCACCGCACAGGTCGCTCTCGCCGACGCCTGGCCCTTGCCGCAACTCGAAGCCCGCACCCAGGGGCTGGACCTGTCTGCCGTGCTGGAGCGCGCACCGCTCACCGCGCTGAGCGGCACGCTGCGCATCGCCCCGCCGAGCACGAGCGAACCCCACACGCTGACCCTCAACGCCGACCTGGAAAACGCCAAACCCGGCCGCTGGGACATGCAGCAGCTACCGGTGCGCAAGCTCGCGCTGAGCGGGCGCTGGCGCACCGACCAGACCGACCTGCTGGAGCTGAGCCGTTTCGAAGCCCAACTCGCCGACGAGCGCCGCAGCGCCGGCACCGTGCAAGGCAAGGCACGCTGGCAAGCCGGCGAGTTCGACATCGAAGCCCAGCTCGACAAGCTGCAGCCGAGCGCGCTCGACTCGCACCTCGCCGCCATGACGCTGAGCGGCCCGCTCACCCTGTCGGGCAAGACACAGCCCAAGAAGCCCTCGGGCGCCACCGGCCCGCCCAACTTCACCGCCCTGGCCGAGCTCAACGGCCAGCTGGTCGACCTGGCCCGGCCCGTCAAGCTTCGGCTCGACGCCGTCGGCTCCGAAGAGCGCATCGAGCTGCGTGAGCTGCGCGCTTCTGCGGGCGGCGCGCAGGCGCTGCTCTCCGGCACCGCCGATCGCGCGGCCGACGCGTGGCAGATCAAGGCCAAGGCGTCGCTGGTCGAGTTCGACCCCAAACCGTGGTTCCCCGCCGGGCCGCGCGGCGGCTGGCAGGGCGGCGTGCACCGTTTCAACCTGCTGGGCGATGCGTCCGTGAGCGTGCCCGACAGCCTGCGCAGCAGCGGCCCGGGTGACAAGCGCAGCCTCATCGAGCGCCTGAGCGGCCTGCTTGGCGAGGCCACGGCCCAGCTCAACAACAGCGTGGTCGCGGGTGTGGCCGTGACCGGCGACGTGGCCTGGCGACACACCAAGGCCAGCGACCCGATGATCGCCAGCGCCGCACTCGACGTGGCCGGCAACCGCATCAAGCTCGACGGCCAGATCGCCACCGACGCCACCGGCAACAAGGACCAATGGTCGCTGGACGCCCGCGCTCCCGCCCTCAACCGCCTGGCGCCCTTGCTTCGCGAGCTGTTGCCACCCGGCGAGGCCGCCGACATGGCCGCCTCGCTGAGCGGTGCCCTCATCGCCGAAGCGCAGGTGAGCGGCCGCTGGCCCCAGATCAGC